>CANQYO010000019.1 GCA_947628095.1 uncultured Bacilli bacterium
TTTTAAAAGCTTCGTCATAGGACTGAAGCATTATCTCTCCTTTATGTCTTAATTCTTTTGTATTCAATTTATCTACTCCTTTTCTTTATTTTTAAGAACCCCCTTTATTCTTTTTATTCAATTTTTCTTTACCTCCTTCCTAGGAATTTTCTATCATCCTATTATTATATACTCGGTTTTTTTCAATATTTTTAAAATTTCTAAAACTTTTTTTATTTTTTTTCATATTTATATAAAAAAAGCATAAACTAGTTCTTATCTTCTAATTTATGCTTTAACTCTATTTTCTTTTTTTATTTTATTCTTATTATTCTCTTCTATTACCTTAATTAGCCAACTTTATGGTATATGGGTCATCCATTGTGCCATTGCCATTTTTTACTAAAACGTTAGAGTTTAAATTTATGACTGCTCTTAAACCAAAATGAGCACGTACACCATTTGCAAAAATAGAACCACCATTATTAAGTATATATGAAGTAGACCAAAGTCCACTAGGGTACCAATCTCCAGAAGACATAGTCCAATAAGATTGTCCTGTATATAAATAGTACTTTCTATTTTCAGTAAGATTTAAACCTCCTGCTAATGCAACTTCGTCGGCAGTAATCAAACCTATCGGCTTTTCTAACTTTTTATTTCCTTTTCCTTCACTACCTTTTGCACTGAATAAATCAAGCATATTAGGACATATAAGGCTTGCTGCTTTTTTTTCTTGTATTCTTTCTTCTGAGCCATAATATATTGCTGGAACTAACGAAAAACCATTGCCATTTCCTTCTTTAGAAGATAAACTTCTATCGTTACAAAAAGTTGCATTATTACTTATATAATTAACTGCATTAATTCCTAATTCATTTGTTTTTTCTAATTTTGTTTCATACCAATTTTCTAGTAAAGTTTTAGCATTACTACTTGCTGTATCTTCTCTAGTTGCTTCATAACTGGTTGAACCATATGTCCAATAGTATGCTTGAACTGAAGTTGCACTATTGAATTTTGTTATCTCAATTAAAAATTCACATGTTTCATCTGCTGTTGTTGACCTACATGTATACTTATAACCTTCGCTTAATTTATTAGCTATATTCCACTCAGTAAATGTTCCTGAATAATCAGCTCCTGTTATTGTAAATGTCTTAGCACTTGCATCTGGCGTATAACCAGTACCAAAGTAGTATTTAGTATTTGCATCTATATTAGTATAAGTAGCTTCTTCACTTTTAATTGGCTCTTTAGAAAAATTATCTCCATACATATAACCTACATAGGCAGGATTAGCTATCCTTGTATTATAAGGTTCTCCTTTTCCAGTTACACTTGAGGCTTCTATTCCTGTTGCATTTGCATGGTCTCCATTATAAATTAATCTTATAGAACCATCTCCATTTATTCTTACTATCTTCCAGTAAAAACCAGCAAACTTAACATTGTTGTTTTTTACATCTCCTCGATAAAAGTAGGTATCTCCATCATTATCTACTGTCTTATACATTCCATTTTCATTCGCTTGTTCACTTGTTTGACTTAAGGTTACTTCTCCTTTTGCTTCGATTGCTTCTTTTGCTTCATTTACATTACTTGCACTCATTTGTTCTGTTATTAGTAAACAATCTGATAAATTATTATAACCTTTCTTAATACATGTACTTGTTATCTCGTCTATATGTATTCTCTTTAACATCTCATATGTTTCATTATCATTTTTTGTTAATTTGATGTTTATATCTGTATCTATCTTAGAATAACTATTACTTGTTGGAAATACTTTTATATTTATTACTTTATTTTCATTGAAACTATATGTTAAATCTAAACTATTTTTCTTTTCCGTAGAACTTCCATTTTCACTATCAGAATATGTAAACATTAAATCTGAATTACTTGATGTTATTTGTAATTTCATTGTATCAAGTGATACTAAACTTAAACCTGCTTCATGTGGGTTTAAATAATTACTTATTGAAACTAAAATATATTCTTCTCCATGTTCATAATATGTATCTTTATTATCAACTGAAAGTGGTACATTCATTTCGTTTAGATTTCCATCAACTTTTACTTTGAAACTTGCATAACTATTGTTCCATACATCTTGTGTATAATCTTTATTAGCATCTGTATCTGATATTATTACACTCTCGTCTACCCATAATCTTAAACTATAATCTTTAGTGTAGTTTTCTGTATTAGCATCTATTTTCTCTGCCCATATTCTTGTATCATTTAAGCTCTTATATCTATTAGCATTTACTAACACATCTTCTCCACTCGTTAAGTAGACATCTATATCTTCATCTTTTAATCTAGTCTTTCCTGCTTGTTCCTCTCCATATACGATACTTATTCCATAATAGATATCTTTCCTACTTTGGTTCTTTCCTGTTATTGTAAATTTAAAGATATTATCATTTAATTTCAAAGCATCTTCTTTACTCATTGGAACTGCATTTGTTAAATTAATTTGATTAGTTTCTGTATAATTCATGTAGATATCTCCTGTTACAAGAACAGAATTCTCATTTCCATTTAAAGTAAAATTTACAAATGCATATGTTACTCCAAATACTGTTAATAACATTACTACTACTGTTACTATTATTCCTATTTTTCTTTTATCTTTCATATCAACCTCTCATACACGTAAAACGTGTATCTATTATAATAATACACTTTTTACGGGTACATGTCAATACAACTTTTACGTGTATGAGAAAATATTTATTGAGGTGGTACTATGATAAGATTAAGAGACTTAAGGGAAGATAATGATTTACTTCAAAAAGATGTTGCTAAGATTTTAAACGTCTCTCAACAACAATATTCAAGATGTGAAACTGGAGAAAATCAATTAGCATACGATGGGTTAATAAAACTTGCTAATTTTTATAACACCAACATTGATTATATCCTTGGTATTACTAATGAAAAGAAACCTTACCCAAGAAATAAAAATAACAGTTGATACTTTTTAATAAGTATTTTTTTATAAAAAGTCTTCTGCATAAGACAAAAATCAGTTTTTATAAATTTTTGTCTTCTCCATAGGATAAAATTGATATGTCTCAAGATGGTATAATACATCTAAATATAATTGACTGGTTATTAAAAGATTAAAAAATAATTTTCTTAAATGATATGAACCCCGTTTCTAAATATAGAAGCGAGGTTTTTATATGAGTAAATCAATTTACTAAAATCAATAATACAAAAAAACTCCATGAATTGCTTCATGAAGTCTAAAATCAATTTTTTAACGTTTACTAAATTGTGGTGCACGTCTTGCTTTTTTAAGACCGTATTTCTTACGTTCTTTAACTCTTGGGTCACGAGTAATCATTCCATTTACTTTAAGAGGTTTTCTTAAACTATTCTCGCTATCTTTACTAGTAGTAGCATCATATTCAAGTAAAGCTCTTGTAATACCTAAACGAATTGCTCCTGATTGACCTCTAAAACCACCACCAAATACTTTAGCATCAATATCAAATAACTCTTTAGTGTTAGTTAAAACTAAAGGTTGTTCTAAATCCATAACAAGAGTTTCAAATGGAAAATACTCACGAACATCATGTCCATTAACAGTAATTTTTCCAGAACCACTTGTCATTGTAACTTTTGCAACACTACCTTTTCTTTTTCCAGTAGCTTGATAAACTTTTGCCATATTCTGTTTCCTCCTTATTTAATCTCAATTTGGACTGGTTTTTGTGCTGCATGAGGATGATTTTCCCCTTCATATACAAATAACTTTTTGCCCATTGCTCTTCCTAAACGATTATGAGGAAGCATTCCTTTAACTGCTCTTTCAAGCATTTCAATTGAATAATTTTCGCGCATTTCTTTGGCAGTTCTTTCTCTTAATCCACCTGGATACATTGAGTGATTATAATACATCTTGTCATTTAATTTATTTCCAGTTAAATTAACTTGACTTGCATTAATAATAATTACATAATCACCACAATCAACATGAGGTGTATAAGTTACTTTATGTTTTCCTCTTAAAATATGTGCAGCTTTTGTTGCAACACGTCCAAGTGGTTGTCCTTTAGCATCAATTACATACCAAGAACGAACTACTTCTTCTTTTTTTTGCATAAAACTTTTCATTTTTCATTCTCCTTATTAATTAGTTTCATGTTCCCACCATGAAACTTCCGGGAATCAATGTACCGACATAGATTATACAAAATTAAGTGTTAAAAGTCAACAATTTATTTTAAAAACGCTTATTTTTCATAATAAAGATTGTCTATACATTCATTTTTAATAAATATGACTTTCTTTTTCTAACTATTCCTAAAAAAAGAAAATAGTCAAATTGACTATTTATCTAACTATTTATTATCTTCTTTTCATTTCTTCAGAGACTTCTTCAACATAATCAATCATTTCGTTTTTAAAATTTTCTCTGAATGTTTCAGTTGCTGCTTGTAACTCTTTTAATTCATTAAACATTTTTTCTGTATTAATTCTTGATTTAGTTTGAAATAAAAGTCGTGTAGCAATTGCTTCTTTGGAAATCTCTTGCATTGTATCTTTTAAAACAAATAAGCTTCCCTCTCCACAGTAAAAATCTTCTTGCTTAGTTTCAATTCGTGATGCACCTACATAAACAGGTTTTTCATTAAGATAGTCATAAAAAGCACCATCTCTCTCATATATCATGACTTCTTTAGTTTTATCGTTGATTGAAAACTCATCAAGTTCTCCTTCAAATAAACCTTCTCCTTTAGTAAAATCTAAAGCTCTTGCAATATAAAATTTGATTTCTTTATTATTTTCCATTTACTTTTTATGTGATAAATCACATTCCTCCATCTCATTTTTTATAATAATACATAATTTATTTAAAGTCAATTAAAGTTTCCGTATTTTTAACATAATTTTATTTTTAACATAATTTAATGAGTTCTTAATTTAATTCTTGTATTTTAACATAATTTAAACATTTATAACATCAATATATTTTTTTATTTCTTTAATAAAAAGTGATTCATTTTCTCTTTTAGATAATAAATAAACATGATTTTTCGTTCTAGTTAAAGCTACATAAAATAGTCTTCTCTCTTCAGCATATAAATACTGCTCATAATTTTTAAAAAATTTTTCTAAAACTTTAGCATCTTCTAATTGATTAGGAAACCCTAAAATACTATCAACTACATTTAAAACTATTACTTCTTCACTTTCTAAACCTTTAGATGTGTGAACTGTTAAAAATCTTACATTTATATCATGATAATCTAAATAACCATTTTTAATTACTCCATCATAGACACGATTAATATCATGATTACATCTTCCTAAAACTAAAATCTCTTTTACTCCTCGACTTTTTAATATTTGAAGTAACTTAAAAAATTTTTCTTTATAATCATTATCTTGATAATATATTAACTTAATTGGATTAGTTAAATGTTTACTAGATTTAAGTCTTTTACTTAATTGATAAGGATTTTTAATAATAAATTTATATGATATTTTTATTAACTCTTCTGAATTGCGATAAATATTTTTTAAATAAAACACTTTACTGTCCTCAAAATATTTTGAAAAATTAACAAATAAATCTAACGTACAACCTGAAAATTTATAAATTGATTGAAAATCATCTCCTACTAAAAATAATTTACAATTACATTTTTCTTGAATACTTTTAATTAATTTATAACGAACTAAAGAAGTATCTTGAATTTCATCAACTATTATATATTTATATATTTTTTTGAGACCAACTTTTAAAATACTTTCTGTAGCCAAACTAACCATCATATCAAAATCAATTTTATTACTACTATTTAGTTCTTCTAAATAAAGACAATATATATCTAAAACTATTATAAAAAAGCATTTATCTTGATAGGAATAATAATGTTTATTTAAATTATTCTTTATTTCAGCTATACCATAATCATTACTTTTTAACATATTAATAAATTTTATAATTAACTTTTTATATGATAAAAAATATTCTAAATAATTGGTTTTAATTTTCTTAAAATCAATATCTTTATTATTTAATAAATATTTAAAGTAATCTATGACATACTTTAAATAAGGACTATCAAGAATAAAACCTTCAAAGTATTCTGTAACAACATACTCTAAAATATTAACATCAGCTATTTGATATACAATTTTATTTTCTTTTAAAATTTTTAAACCTAATTTATGAAAAGTTAAAACTTCAATATTATAATCACACTTCTCTTTTAAAGATTTAACTGTTTCATTTGTAAAAGATATACATAAAATATCATTTACATTTATTTTTTTATCTTCAACTAAATACTTAATTTTTCCAAGAATTGTCAAAGTCTTTCCACTGCCTGCTCCTGCTACAACTAAAATATTTTTATTACTTTCTATTATAGCAGCTCGTTGATTAATGTCTAATTCATAACCATTTATATTAGAAAAATTAAAATTTTGTAACTCTTTATTAGTTTTTTCAAATATATATTTTTTTAAGTAATTCCAAATTTTTCTCATGACATAATTAAATTACCTTTCCTATTAAAATAATATACTCTAAAAAAAGAAAAGAAAGAAAATTAAAAAGATGAGTAATGAAAAATACCTATTAAAGTAATATCAAATAAAAAGTAGTCTAAAAAATTATATGCAAAAGCTATGTAAAATTTATATACATATTCTTTATGTTAAAATATAATCATGTTATAATTATCATAAAGGTAGAGTGATAAAATGGAAAGAATTGAAAATGCAAATCTTGAAAACAAAAAAGTTATTATAAGAGTTGACTATAATGTCCCTTTAAATAAAAACTTAGAAATAACTGACGATAATCGAATTAAAGAAAGTCTTAAAACTATAAACTATTGTTTAGAAAAAAATGCTAAATTAATACTTCTTTCACATCTTGGAAAAGTAAAAACAGAAGAAGATTTAAAAACGAAAAGCTTAAAAGTAGTTGCTGAAAGATTAAGATATCTACTAAATAAGCCGGTTAAATTTATTCCTAAAACTAGAGGAAAAGAAGTAGAAGATGCTGTTAATAGTATGAAAAATGGGGATATTATCATGCTTGAAAACACAAGATTTGAAGATTTAGATGGTAAAAAAGAAAGTGGTAATGATAAAGAATTAGCTAAATATTGGGCTTCTCTTGGTGATGTATTTATAAATGATGCCTTTGGTACCTGTCACAGAGCTCATGCTTCAAATGTTGGAATTGCTAGTAATATTAAAGAAAAATACTTAGGTTTCCTTATTTCAAAAGAAATAGATAATTTAACCAAAATAACTAATAATCCTAAAAAACCTTTTATCGTAATATTAGGTGGAGCTAAAATAAGTGATAAAATTGGAACAATTTCCAATCTAATAAAAAAAGCTGACTATATTTTAATAGGTGGTGCAATGGCTTATACTTTTCTTCATGCTAAAAATATAGAAACTGGAAAATCATTAATTGATACAGAATCAATAGAATTTTGTAAAGACATATTACAAAAATCAAATAAATTAATTTTACCGGTTGACCATGTAGTTGCTAGTAGTCCAGAGAGTTCAGATAAAAAAATTAAAACTACTATTGACCAAGAAGAAATGGGACTTGATATAGGTCCAAAGACAATTGAATTATTTAAAAATTATTTAAAAGATGCTCAAACAATTTTCTGGAATGGACCACTTGGTTATACAGAGAATGAAGCTTATCAAACTGGAACCAAAGAAATTGCCAATTATATAGGTAGTCTTGAATGTATATCAGTAATTGGTGGAGGAGATACAGCCGCAGCTATTATCAATATGGGTTATAAAGATAAATTTACTCATGTATCAACTGGTGGAGGAGCTTCCTTAGAACTTATAGAAGGAAAAGAATTACCAGGTATTAATCTATGAAAAAGAAAATCTTAATCACTTATGCATCATATGGCTCTGGTCATAAAATGGCAGCTGAATATATATTTGATTACTTTAATAAACACAAAGATAAATACGAACTTAAAATCTTAGATGTATTTGAATATGCTAATACACTTGCTAAAATTGATAAAAAAGCTTTCAATTTGAATTTCAAATTTCGTTCAACAATTCCATTCTCAGTTTCTTTTACCTTATCAAATAATAAAGTTGTAACGAAAGCTTTTCATAAAATAATTAATACCCTATTTAATAGTAAACTAAAAGATTATATTTTAGAATATAACCCTGATATTTTAATTTCAACTCATTTTATACCTAGTTATATTGTTGGAAAAATTAATAAAACTGAAAATAAAAATATTAAAATTATAACAATTGTAACTGATTACGTTGCCCATTCATTCTGGATTAAAAATCATAAAAACGAAGAAGCCTTAATTGTTAGTAATGAAATTGTTAAGAAAAGTATTGAAAAACATAAAGTACCAAGTAAAAAAATTTATGCTTTTGGAATACCTCTTTCAAGTAAATTTAAAAATTTAGAAGATAAGAAAGAAGTAAAAAAGAGATATAATATAAAAAGCAATAAACCAACCTTTTTATTCTTAGCAGGAGGTTCGGAAGGTTCTTCTTATTCATATAATTTTTTAAAAAGACTTTTAGAAGAAAATTTAGATATTAATATAATCTTTGTTGCTGGAAAAAATAAAAAACTGAAAACTAAATGTGAAAATTTAGTTATTGAAGAGCATCTTAAAAACTTAAAAGTTATTGGTTTTACTGACGATATATCAAACTTACTTAATATTTCAAATATGGTAATTACTAAACCTGGTGGAATGGCAGTAACCGAAGCAATAGAAACCAAAACTCCAATGATTTTAATTCCTGGAAATGGTGGACCAGAAAATTATAACTTAAAATATGTTACAAAAAATAAGTTTGGTGTTAAAGTTAAAAATCCTAATCAATTAACAAAAAAAGTTAAAAAATTAATTTTAAATCCTAAAGATATTAAAGATATGCATAAAAATATGCGAATGTTAGAAGAAAATACTTCAGTTGAAAAATTATATAAATTAGTAGAAGAAATGAGGTAAAAATGAAATTAATCTGTGCTAACTTTAAAATGAATTTATTAAAAAATGACATAATTAATTACTTAAATACTATCAATGAAAAGATACCAAAAGAAAATGTTGTTTTTTTTCCTAATGAACTTTATATAAGTTATTTCAAAGACAAAAACTATCTTGTAGGAAGTCAAAACATAGCTCACTTAGAACATGGAAGTCTAACTGGAGAAACTTCCGTTTTAGAACTAAAAGAATTTGGTATTAGTTATACAATAATTGGTCATTCTGAAAGACGAGAATTTTTTAATGATAATAAATATATATCTAAAAAAGTTGAATTAGCACTTAAAAATAATATAAAAATCGTTTTATGTGTTGGAGAAACTTTTGAAGAATACAATAAAAATCAAACTTTTGAAGTTATAAAAAAAGAATTAAATGAAGCATTAAGTAATAATATAAATTATTTAAATAACACTAATTTAATTATTGCTTATGAACCAATTTGGGCGATTGGTACTTCTAAAATTCCTACTAATGAATGTATTGAAAATACAATTTCTTTTATTAAAGATTATTTAAAAACCGAATTTAACTTAGATATTAAAGTTTTATATGGTGGAAGTGTTAATAATCAAAATATTGCTACTTTAGAAATGATAAAAAACATTGATGGCTACTTAGTTGGAGGGGCATCTTTAGATGCTAATAACTTTTTAACCTTGATAGATAACATAAAGAACTAATTCGACAAAACATTGCAAAAAAATAACTTTAAAAAAATTGTAAAATATTATATAATTAAAATGCGTGCAGTAAGAAAGGATTATATGAAAAAAATTAGAGTGCTTATGGTCGACGATAATAAACAATTAGTCGACATGGTAAAGGAGTATTTTAGTAGTCACGCAGTAATTTCATTAGATTTAATTGCTAATGATGGATATGAGGGGATTGAGGTTATAAAAAATAATCTAGGAGAATTTGATTTACTACTTTTAGACTTAATCATGCCTAAAAAAGATGGTATATCAGTACTTGAAGAAGTCAAAGACTTACCTAATCTTGGTAAAGTAATTGTTTTAACTTCATACAATACCCCAGAGATTATTCGAAAAGTTTCAGATTTAGGAGTTAATTACTTTATGTTAAAACCATTTGAACTTCCTGAACTTGAAAGAAAAATTTTAGAATGTACTAATGAGATAAAGTCTAGTTCTAAAACTATTGATTTGTATCATAACAATCTTCAAATTGCTATTACAAATATTTTACATGAACTTGGTGTTCCATCACATATAAAAGGTTATTCTTATATTAGAAGTGGAATTATGGAAGTTTTTAAAAACCCAACTATAATTGGAGGTATTACCAAAGAATTATACCCGAAAATTGCTGATGATTTTAATACAACTGTTTCTAGAGTTGAAAGAGCTATTCGCCATGCAATTGAAGTTAGTTGGAATAGAGGCAATTGGGATTTAATGCAAGATATATTTGGTTATAGTGTTGATATTGATAGAGCTAAACCAACTAATTCAGAATTCATTGTAACCGTTGCGGATAAATTAAGACTTGAATATGTTAATTCAAAATAAATTAAAATAGTATTGATTTTTAAAATTCAATACTATTTTTTTTCAATCTTTTCTTTAAATTTATTATAAACTCTTTCATTTATAACTAAATCAAACTCTCCAATATATTCCATAACTGTAGAATTAAAACTTAATTTTATATTATTTAAGGTACTATATTTTCCTAAATCTTCTTTATTAAAATCTCCTACAACAGCATTTAAATTCATATACATAAAGCCTTCATTCTTATATTTTTTAATAAGTTCCCAAATTAGCACATAACGAGGATTAAATTTTAAATATTCTGGTAAGTAACTATCAATTATTAATTCAACACCATTATTATGTTTAATTGTAAATGCTGCACCTATTGTTATATAATCAGGATTTTCTTTAGATAAATTAGCTGCATAAACTAATTCATTTTTATAATGATTTACGGTATCGTCACTTTGAATTTTTTGATTAATGATAAATTGTTTATCACGACCTCGAATTGAAGAATCTTGAACTAAGTTTGCTAATTCTTCATTTTTTACAAGTTCATTATCATATATTCTTTTCATATTATTAATGAACTTACTAGTATTTATATTGATAAAAAATATTTCCATTGCATTATTTTTAGAAAAATTATTGTATAAACCTTGGTAATATCTTTTTTTTCTTCTTTTATTTTTTAAACTTGTAAATCTATAAAGTTCATCGATATTTCCCGTTGCATCAATTCTAATTTCTACACCAGATTCAACACTAGTAGCAATTATATCTTTAGCAGTTTTATCAATTTTAGAATAAATTGTCTTAATATCATCTTGTAAATTAACAAAAGCAACTAAACGTGGTTTATAATTTTCAAAATATTTATTAAAACCTTGATGTTGATATCCATTTCTTTTTAATGTAGCTAAAATTTCGTTTACTGTATTACTAAAATAAATTATATTTCCATGTCTATCTTTTTCACTACAAATTACAGGTGGGTCAATCTTTATAAAAGCATAATGTTGTTTTTTTAATAAATTTACAAGTCCCATTGTTACATTTTTAACTAATTTAGGGTCAGTATAATCAATTAAAAAACCTCTTGGAGCATAGGCGTATTTATAATACAAATAAATTGTTTTATGCAAAAATAATGTTACACCAATAAGAGTACCATTCTCAACAAAACCAATATAAAAAGTATTTAAACCATCATATCTGGATGCTTCAGCATAAGCAGATGTTTGATAATAAGTTGAATACTTATGACGATAAGCAAACTCATCAAACTCTTCTTTGGTAAGCGCAACAATTTTCATACCCTTTTCACTCCTTCACTTACATTATACCTATTTTTTACGTTATTGGCAATAAATTTCTTTTCTTAATATTATTAATTATCTTTTTTGTAAATTAAATTTCTTTGACAAATATTTTTAGAAGTTACAAATAAATCTGTCTTTTTTAAAATTTATTTGTTATAATAAAGTAAAGGCGGTGGGCTAATGAATTCTAATACTGAAATTGAATTAAATAACAATGATACAGAAATTATTAACAATGATTTAAACCCTTCAGATAATACTATAGCTGATACTATTTCAAATGATAGTCTTGAAACTAATGAAGAAACTATTAACAATATAGAAGAACCAATCGAGACAATTAATGATAGTCCTAGTTTAGAAACTGAAGTTGTAAGTGATGTAGTTGAAGATAATAATACTATAGAAGATATAGAACCAAATAATACTAATGAAGTAATAGAAACAATTGATGAAACCGAAAATAACGTAAGTTCTAACCAAGATGTTGAAACAATTGATGAAGACCAAGAGACTTTAAATCAAGAAGTTGAAACGGAAAATGAAACTGAAGATATTATAACTACTCAAGAAGAAACAATTGAACCTTTAATGGAAGAAAATGTTGTAGACGAGCTTACTCCTAGTGAAACTATAACTAATAATTCAAACGAAACTCAAGTTGAAAACACTGAAACTACTAAAGAAGATAAAGTTAAAGAAAGCTTAGAAATTATAAGTGATTATGGAGAAAACTTTTCAACTAAAGAATACTTAACTAACCCAGCTATTGGTCGTGACGAAGAAATTAAACAACTAATTGTAACACTACTAACTCCTGAAAAATCAGCTATTTTAGTTGGTAAGCCAGGTATTGGTAAAACTGCAATTGTTGAAGGACTTGGATATCGTATTAGAAACAATGATGTTCCTAATGCTCTAAAAGGTTATACTATCTTTAAATTAAATACTGCTAGTTTAACAGGAATTATGCCTGGTACTAATGAACTTCGTATTCAATATATTGTTGACCATTTAAAAAATCTTGATAAAATTATGGTTTTTATTGACGAAATTCATACCCTAATTGGAAATGGTGATAACACTTTAGATTTTGCTAATATTTTTAAACCAATAATCGACCGTGGAACCATTAAAATAATTGGTGCAACTACAAGTGACGAATATGATAGATATGTATTACGTGATAAAGCTTTTGTTAGACGTTTTCAAAGAATTGATGTATCTGAACCAACTCGCGATATGGTAATTCAAATTATGATGGGAACTTACCCAAAATTTGAAAAGAAAATGGGATTAAAACTTAAATATTCTGATTTTATTAAAGAAAACATTATGGCTTTTATAACCGATGCAACTAGTGAATTCAAACGTGTCTATGAAACATCTGTAAGATATCCTGATATTGCTCTTACAATATTACAACAAGCCTTCTCATATGCAGCCTTTGATAATCGTGAAGAAGTAACAATTAGAGATGTAAGAAAAGCTATACAAACAACTAAGTTAATATACCCTGACGTTATCAAGAAAGAATTAGTTAGATTTAATACAGTATTCAAAGATGTTTATTTAATGGAAACAAAACAAATATTAAAGGATGAAACATGAAAAAATTTACTTACTACTTAAGATTAATTTTATTTATTGCTTATTTGATAATTCTATTTTTAATGATTGATAATTTTTATAGTTCAAATTTCTTTATTACATTATATTTTATTTTAAATGCTCTTTATTCTTTTATAATAATATTAACTATTATATCTAAAAAAAATCAGTTTAAAGAGACAATATCTTATAATATCTTAAATATGGGTATTTCTATTTATACGATTGTAATTTATATAATTGTTCAAAAAGAAACTAAATTAGAAATCATTAACAATGAAATATATTTTAGAAATAATTTTATTATGCTAAGTATCCTTTTATTAGGTCTTACTATTTATTCTTTATATTTAAATAAAGAAATGAAAAAAAACGATAAAGAAAAATAAAATTCTTATCGTTTTTTTAAATATTTATTTTTTTAATATTTATTTGATTTACTCCTTTTAAAATATTTTCAATTACTATATTATCAATTTTTTCTTCTAAAACTTTTTTAATTTTTCTAGCTCCACTTTCTTCATAATTAGTTAGCTCTAATATTTCTTCCACTACTTTATTATCAATTTTTATATTAATGTTTTGCATTTTAAATTTCTTCTTAATTTCACTAAGTTCTTTTTTGATAATTGAAGTCATTACTTCTTTATCTAATTCATTAAATTCTATAATATGAGTAATTCTACTAATAAATTCTTTAGATAAAATTGTTTCTAATTTAATATTATTGGAATTATTTTTATTCTTGTTAAAGCCAATTAAATCTTTATTAGCTGTTATATTACTAGTCATAATAATAATTGTATGATTAAAATAAATTTTATTACCATCACTTCCAGTTATAAAACCTTCATCAAGAATTTGTAAAAATAAATTTAAAACATCAGGACTAGCTTTTTCAATTTCATCAAGTAAAATTATGGCATAAGGATTATTTTTTATATTATCTAAAATTGTATTATGATTTTCAAAACCAACATAACCTGGAGGTGAACCAATTATTTTACTTACAGTATGGCTTTCTTTATATTCACTCATATCAAGTCTAATTAAAGGCATTTTCAAAACTTTAGCATAAGTTTTAGCTAACATTGTCTTACCAACCCCACTACTACCTGTAAAAAGAAATGAAACAGGTTTACTAGAAGTTTTTAGTCCTAATTTTAACTTTTTAGTCTCATCACCTAAAATCTTTATTGCCGCATCTTGTCCTAAAACTTCTTTTTTTAAAGTTGTTTCTAAATTACGTAATATTTTTATTTCTTCTTTATCTATTTCATAAACTGGAACATGAGCTCGTTCTTTTATAACATTCGCTATATCTAAAACCGTTACATTCTTTTGATTTTTACTTTTTAAAGCTAATTTATTTATCTTATCTTCAATTATTATTTCATTTTCTTTAAGTTTATAAGCTTTACCAAAATCATGTTTAATAATATAATTATTTTTTTGATTTAATAATTCTTTTAAATCTTTTTTATAGTTATCTAATTTAAGAGAATTTCTATCTTTTTTTAAAGAACAACTAGCACATACCTCGTCTAATATATCAATTGATTTATCTGGATTTTTTCTATCAAATATATATTTATCAGCAAGAATTGGAATTTCATCCAAAACATCTAACGGTATAGAAACTCCATGATATTTTTCATAAATAGGTTTTAATTTTCTTAACATACTTTTGGTTTCATTAATATTTGGTTCTTCAATTAAAATAGTCTGAAATCTTCTGTTTAAAGCTTTATCTTTTTCAATACTATCTTGATATTCTTTAGTTGTTGTTGCACCTATAAGACGAATTTTTCCCCTTGCAAGAGCAGGTTTAAAAATATTTGAAGCATCAATTGCTCCTTCTGCCCCACCAGCTCCTACTAAAGAATGCATTTCGTCAATAAAAATAATAATATTTTGATTATTTTCAATTTCTTTAATAAGTTTGCTAATTCTTTCTTCAAACTCACCACGATATTTAGTACCAGCTACTAAATTGGCCATCGAAACTGATAAAATTTTTTTATTTAATAAAGGTTCTGGAACTTCTTTTTTATAAATTCTTAAAGCTAGTCCTTCGACAATTGCTGTTTTACCTACTCCAGCTTCTCCAATTAGTAAAGGATTATTCTTATTTCTCCGTAAAAGAATTTCTATTAATCTATCAATTTCCTTATCACGTCCAATCACTGGGTCTATTTTAAATTCTTTAGCTTTAGTTATTAAATCTTCTGAATAATCATATATTGATAATTTCTTTCGATTTTTATCTTTGAAATTTGTATCATCTTTAGAAATTAAATCATAATAAAGTTCATCAATGTTAACTCCTAAATTACTTAAAATTCTGATTGCTACCCCTTCTCCCTCGTCTAACAAGGAAAGAAATAATGAATTAATTGAAATAACACTTTTACCATCTTCTTTAGTATCAATTATAGCATTTTCAATTACTCTTTTTAATAAAGGAGTATAAATAAAATAGGAATTTAAACTATTTCCATAACCAACTAAATTAATTAACTCTTCTTTAAAATTATCATAAAAAATTTGATTTTCATTTAATAGATTAGCAATTTTATTGTTCTTATTATTTAAAATACTTAATATCAGATGTTCTGTTCCAACAAATGGATGTTTTAATTTCTGCATTTCTAATTTTGATTTTTTTAATATTTTTTGAGTTTCTTCATCAAATTTTTGAAACATATTATTCCTCCATATATAATATATGAAAGTTTCTAACTTTTATAAATAAGTTAATTCGACAAATTCATTGATTTTATTTCATATTAAAAAATGATAGCTTACTTAAAAGTTATCATTTTTAATTTAAAATTTTTATTTATATTTACTATCAATTCCAAGATATTCTTCTAAAGTTATCCAATTGCCATTATTATACAATTCTTCTGCTAATGACACCCCAACATAACGATAATGCCAAGGTTCATAGATATAACCTGTTATACTCTCTTTTTCTTTAGGATATCTTAAAATAAAACCATATTTGTATGCATTTTTTTGAAGCCATTTGAATTCTTCTGTATTAGCAAACTCTTGTTCAATTAAATTAATATCCATTGCTAAACCACTTTGATGTTCAGAATGACCTGGTCTAGCAGAATAAGTATCAGCTCTTGCCTGACCATTTAACTTAACCCAATTGTTATAAACTTCTGTTTGAAGTTGATATGAACGAAAACCACTTTTAATAAAAATATTTAACCCAGCTTCTTTAGCAGCTGTTTGCATTTTTGTAAATGCCGCACTGGTTTCACTTGTTAAACCTTGTCCATAATTTTTAGGTAAAGCATAAGTTTTATTAGCAATTAAAATACCATTAATATAAGTAACTCCATCTTTTTCAATTATATCATAACCTTTTTTAGTTTTCTTTGGTGTATTGATTGTATTATTTTCTTTTTGATTATTTTCCTTTGATGTATTACTTGATGTATTATTATTGGTATTACTTTCTACTTTCTTAGGAGCAATAACGTTTAAAACAACATCTTTAACTGTTTCATTTCCTGAACTATCTTTAGCTGAAACTTTTAATTTATATTTACCCTCTTTTTTTAAATCATAATCTCCTGTAATTTTAGGTTCTATTTCTTCTTTGGAATTATCTTTAACAAAAATATAATCTAATAAATTATTATTTTCTTCTTGTTGAACATTAATTTGAGCCTCAACCTCAAGCAAAGGAGCGTTAGTATCAACAACTTTATAACTGACTGTCTTTGTTCCTTTTTTATTTAAAAATGATTTAGTTTTAATCTTTATTTCTTTTTCACCTACTTTAGAAGTATCTAAAGTTGTATTTTCATAACTTCCTAATTTTATATTTTTTATTAAAGAACTAGCTTTTATATTTGAATTAACTTCAATTAAAATATTTTCTCTGGCTTCAACTAATGGTGTTTTAAGATATACAAATAAACCTATTCCTAAAAATAATATCACGACAGATAATATAATTATTTTCTTCGTAAAAATCACATTCCTTTCACTTTATTCAAGGCCCCCATAATCATGAAAATATTTATTTTCAGACCAAACTCCTAATCTTTTATCTCCCAATTAATAGGTGTCAGATTATTTTTAATTAAGAAATCATTAGTCTTAGAAAATGGTTTAGAACCAAAGAACCCATTATAAGCAGAAAGTGGAGATGGATGGGCAGATTCAATTATTAAATGTTTAGGGTTAGTAATAAATTTCTTTTTACTACGTGCAAATCCTCCCCAAAGAATAAATACAACCGGTTCGTCTTTTTCATTAATTTTTTTAATTACTTCGTCAGTAAAAGTTTCCCAGCCAATGTCTTTATGACTAGCAGCCATATCTTTAATAACTGTTAAAACTGTATTTAAAAGTAAAACACCTTGTAAAGCCCAAGGAACAAGTGAACCTGAGTTTGGAACTTTATAACCTAAATCATCCTCTAATTCCTTAAATATATTTTGTAATGAAGGCGGTTTTTTGATACCTTTTGGAACTGAAAAACTAAGTCCTTCTGCTTGCCCTTCTCCATGGTATGGGTCCTGTCCAAGAATTACAACTTTAACATTTTTATATGGAGTATAACGAAAAGCTTTAAAAACTTCTTTTTTACTAGGATAAATAGTTTTTCTAGCATACTCTCCATGAACAAATTTTAATAAATTATAAAAATAATCTTTTTTAAATTCCTCTTCTAAAACTGTATCCCAATCATTTCCTATCATATTTTACTTCCTCTTTTTGTAATTTATATATTCTATTATAACATCTTTTCTAAGACTTAGAATAGCTAAAACGTTTATTATTGCTAAAATTGCAACTAAAATATCAACAAACTCCCATAAAAAGTTTGAACTTACAATACTTCCTCCTATTAATAAAAAGCAAGTAACTATTTTTAAAATTAAAATATGATTAGAATTTAGATTTTTAAATAAAAATTTCAAATTAACTTCACCATAATAATAGCCAGATATAATAGTTGAAAAGGCAAAAGCAATAAGACAAAAGTAAAGCATTATGTTACCAAAACTTCCTAAATGATACATTAAAGCATTCTGAGTTATTTCTATTCCATTAACATCACTATACAATAATGGGTTATAATTAGATGTTAAAATAATTAAGGCTGTTGCTGTACAAATTACAAAAGTCGTTATATAAACACCTAAAGTTTGAATTAAACCTTGAGACATAGGACTTTTAGGATTAGCACTACCAGAAGCTATAGCACCGGTTCCAACCCCAGCTTCGTTTGAAAAAATTCCTCTTTGGATACCGATTAAAAAAACCGATAAAAAACCATAAAAACCAGCTTTAAAATTAAAAGCATTTTTAAATATACTAACAAATATTTCAGGAATTAAATTAATATTTTTTAAAATAATAAATAAAGATATTAAAAAGTAAATTATTCCCATTAAAGGAACGAAAAAGGAAGAAAATTTAGCAATACCTTTTATTCCTCTATGAATTATAATAAATGATAAAACTCCTATAATAATTCCAACTACAATTGGAGAAATTGAAAAAAAGTTAGTAATTGATTTGCTAATTGAATTAGATTGAATAGTTAAAAAACCAACTAAATATGAAAAAGCTACTAAAAAAGCATAAAAAGAAGCTGTTTTTTTAAAACCTAACCCTTTCTTTATATAATAAGGTGGTCCTCCTAAATATGTATTTTTATCTTTTTTATGATAAATAACTGATAATGTATTTTCAACTAAGGAATTAGGAGCAACAATTAAGCAAGAAAGCCAAATCCAAAAAATAGTTCCAACTCCACCTTTATAAATTGCTAAGGCAATACCAGCTAATGAGCCAACACCTATACAACCACCCATAGCAACTGCTAAAGATTCAAAAGCTGAAATTCCATCTTTTGTACTAGAATCTTTCTTTAAATTTTTAAATATTTCTTTAAAGTTAAAATGAAAAAAACGTAATCTAAAAGAAAAATAAAGTCCTGATATTAAAAGTAAAACTGTTGCTATACTCCATAAAAAATTATTTAAACTAGCCATACTCTCTCCATTCTAATTTCATTATAACATATTCTTTCTTTTATTCAATTATAATTGATTGCAAAAATATGATTTAGTTTGACAAATTCTACTAATTTTTAACTTTTTTATTTTAATACTTTTCTAGTTAGATACTATTTTCACTTACTTATCTATAAACTTAAATAAATATTTTACTCAAATTTTTATTTTTACTTGATTTTTTAAGCAAATTTTACTATTCTTAACTTAGGGTTAATTTATCAATAGATGTCGCCTGCTGAGTTTTGGACATCCGGTGCTACAGGATGTGAATGGAACGTGAATCCTACTGGTAATCTAAACGATAACAGAGTTAACAACTCCAATGGCGTGCGCAAGATTTTAACTAAATCTTTTAAATTGACTATTGTTTATTAAAAAGAGGTTAAAAACAAGATTAATCCTTGGGTATTCCTAAAAATATATATAGATGTTTAGTAGCTTTATGCGTTAAACTATCACTATATTAGTCACAGTACTTTTACTGTGACTTTAATTTTAGAAAAAATTAATATATTTTTAAATTTTAGCTTAAACACGTGGTATAATAAAATTGTATTAATGGAGGAAGATATGAACTTTATACCTATATTATTAGCAAGTGATATTAATGTTTACAGTATGGCTCGTGCATTTCATGAAGAATATAAAATAAAATCAATAGTTCTTGCAAGAAATACATCAGGAATTATTAATCATTCTAAAATAATTGAATATCGAGAAGTTCCTAAATTAGATGAAACCAAAACATTTTTAGAAACTGTTAATAACTTATATAATGAATTAAAACCCTTAAATAAAAAATTAATTTTAATTGGTTGTGCAGACCATTATGTTAGATTAATTGTTGAAAATAAAGAAAAATTGAAAGATAAGTTTATTTTACCTTATACAGATTTAGAAGTTTTAAATAAAATTGTCTTAAAAGAAACTTTTTATGAACTATGTGAAAAAAATAAAATTGATTTTCCTAAAACTTATGTATATAAAAAAGGTAGCAGTTTAGATTTTAAATTAGATTTTGATTTTCCTGTAATATTAAAACCAAGCGATAGTGTTCTTTATTTTAGAGCCAGTTTTCCTGGTCAATACAAAGTTTATACTATAAATAATAAAGAAGAATTAGATGCAACTTTAAAGAAGATATATGAGGCAGGTTATCAAGGTAATATGATTATTCAAGATAAAATTCCAGGAAGTGATAATCGTATGTATGATTTGCATGTATTTACAGGCAAAGATAAAAAAGTTTGGTACATGAATCTTGGAAATGTCCTTCTTGAAGAACATACTCCTAAAGGACTTGGTTCGAATGCTGCTACAATTACTGTTTATAATGAAGAATTAATGCTAAAAATTAAAAATTTATTAGAAAGTATTGGTTATGAAGGTTGGGCAGATTGTGATTTAAAATACGATGAACGTGATAATAAAATCAAAATCTTTGAAATCAATATTAGACAAGGAAGAAGTCACTATCGAAATACCGGAAGTGGCTATAACGTTGCAAAATTTATAGTTGATTCATATATCAAGAATGAAAAACATGATTTAATTTTAGTTAAAGAACCTTACTTCTGGCATGTTATTCCTAAAAAAATTGTTCTTGATTATGTTGAAAATCAAGAAAAAATAGCTCTTGTTAAGAAATTAATCAAAGAACACAAAGTATGCCATTCTTTATTCTATAAAAACGATAAAAGTATTAGAAGAAATATTTATTTAATAATTAGAAATTTAAATCAATTTCGAAAATACAAAAAGTATTATAAGAAAGATGTTAATTAGTTTAATTAATATCTTTTTTTATAAGAGTTTCATTTTAAATCGTGAAATGAAAAAGTAAATTCCAGTTTCAGAAAGTGAAAAGAGAATGTAAGAGAAACGTCCAAAATAAGGGCGTT
>CANQYO010000020.1 GCA_947628095.1 uncultured Bacilli bacterium
AAAAAAATATATATTATCCCTATATCTTATAAGGAATAGCTATACATTTTAAATTATTTTCATGTTTTTATCCTGTTTTTTATAAGTTAGTCATTTACAAAAAATAATTTCTTTGCTATAATTAGTATGTGTTTGAGATTATCTCATATATTAAAAAAGGACACTTTCTAGTAGAGCTAGATGTGCTCCAAAAAGGTTTTGTTGCACTCTAACATACGTTAGAGCGTTTTTTTTATTTTAATAAAATATGCCAATAAGCATAATTTCTAAAACAAAATGAAGTATTTCTACAACTTGTAAAAAATTCTTTTAAATTCTAAAAATTTTCTTGATTTTTTAATAAATTTTAATTTTAAAAAAAGAAACTTAGACCATATCTCTATGATTTAAGTTTTTTAGTATCTCTATTTTTTATATAAATAAAACTATTATTAACTACAAGTATCTTTTTTATTATCACATACTAAACAGGCTTGATATTCAAAATTTAAGTTAGTAGAAACATCTGATTTTCTAGTTACTTTAACATAACTTTGATTGCAAGTACCACCTTTTGGGTCAGTAAGATTATCAATAAAATCTAAATTAGCTAATTCTTGATGTTTTAACACTATACTTCCACCAACACTAGGAATTTTACAAGTACCTCCACTACTATTTTGAATATTACCTTCCAAACATTCTATTAAATAATTCCTTGCTGCCGATTTTAAAGTTGTTTCATAATTTTTATAAACTCCATTTTGACCAGAACCAATTGCCCCAGTTACAGCAGCAATAGCAATGCCTAAAACAATTGCCAAAACAATAATTACAGCTAATAATTCGACTAATGTAAACCCTTTTTTCATATTACACCTCTATTATTACTATACCATTTTTTTTAATATTTTAAAATACTCAAACATTTCTTTTTAAATTTTTCTTCTTTAAAATTATTTTTCTTAGCATATCAATCGGGAATACAGTAAGAGCAATTAAAATTATCAAAAAGAATTCTTTTACTGTTAACCCATATGTTCTAAATAAATCTCCTCCAAAATAAATTAAATAAATTTGGACAATTATAATAAAAGTGATTATTAAAACAAATATTCGATTTTTAAATATGTTTGAAAAAATATTAATTCTATAAGTTCTAGCATTAAAAGCATTAAATATTCCAATAAAAATAAATAAAGAAAAATAAGCTGTCATTAAATATTTATTATTATCACCAATTCGAAATAACTCTCGTATCAAAGGTAATTTTAAAAATAAAATACATAAAAAAGCTGAATAAACGGCAGTTAAAATAATCTCATTATACATATAACTATTAATTATAGGCTCTTCCATTTTTTTAGGTTCTTCTTCCATATATTCGTATAATGGAGGTTCATAAGAAAAAGCTAAAGATGCGAATGTGTCCATAATCATATTAAGCCATAACATTTGAACAATTGTAATTGGAGAATCAAATCCTATAAAAGGCCCAATAATTGATAATAAAAGTGCACACATATTAACACTTAATTGATATATAATGAATTTTCTAATACTTTTAAAAATTGTTCGACCATATAAAATTGCTTTGCTAATTGACAATATATTATTATCAAGAATAACTATATCAGCTGCTTCTTTGGCTACTTCAGTTCCACTTCCCATTGCAAAACCAACATTAGCTTTTTTTAAAGCCGGTGCATCATTAACTCCATCTCCCGTCATTCCAACCACTAAATTCATATCTTCAATAATTCGAACTAACCTACTCTTATCTCCTGGTAAAGCTCTAGCAATAACTTTAATCTTGGCTATTTTTTTCTTTAACTCAACATCACTTAATAATTTCATTTCGGAACTTGTTAAAATAATATCTTCGGAACTTGTTAAAATACCAGCCTCTTTAGCAACAATTGTTGCTGTTTCCTTGGAATCTCCTGTTATCATTATAACCTTAATTCCTGCTTTTTTAATTAAATCAATTCCCGAAACCGCTTCTTCTCGTAATTCATCTTTAAGTAATATAAAGCCCATAAAAACTAAATCATTTAAAGTATCTAAACCATCTTTATAAGCTAAAGCAATAACTCGAACTCCTCTTTTTGTAACCATTTTTAAATAATTATTTATTTCATTAAAATTAGTAATTGGTAAAACATGACCATTATTTAAATATTTAGTACATTTTGGTAATAATACTTCACTTGCTCCTTTATAATAAGTTCTATATTTAATATCACCTAATGTAACACTACTATATTTGTCAACACTTGAAAAATGATGCTTTTGGTGAATTTTTTTCTTAAAAGAAATTTCTTTATTTAAATAACTATAAATGGCTCTATCAGTTGAATTACCTCCAATTACTTTTAAATTATTATCAAAAAAACTATCTGAATTGTAATACAGAGCTTCATAATAAATATAATGTGATTTTTCAAATAAAATAGTATTTTTAGTTAAACTTTTTAAATTGCCATCTACTATATCAATTACTTCTAACTTACCTTTAGTCAAAGTACCAGTTTTATCAGTCAATAAAATATTTAAATTCCCAGCTGTTTCTATTCCTGTTAATTTTCTAACTAAAACATTGTCTTTTAACATTCGTTTCATATTACTTGATAAAACTAAAGTAATCATCATCGGTAAACCTTCAGGAACAGCAACCACAATAATAGTAACACTTAAAGTTAAAGCATAAACTAAATAATTAATCATAACTTTAAAATTTGTAAGAGTTGCTTTAATTAAAGTTAAATCATAATTATTAGCAATTACTATCTTGGAAAATAAATAAGAAAATGTAACTAAGATAGCTCCTAAATAACCTATTCTACTAATAATTTTAGCTAATTTGGTTAATCTATTTTTTAAAGGACTAATAGGTTTAATTTCACTAAGCTCTAAAGCTAATTTTCCATATAAGGTATTTACTCCAACATTTGTAACTAACATAATGCCATAACCATTATAAATTATTGTTCCACGATATAAAATATTTTTACTATCTTTAGAATTTTTATTTCCTGGGACTTTTTTAGTTTCTTTGGTTTCACCATTAATAATTGATTCATCAACGGTTAAACTTCCTGATAATAAAATACCATCAGCCGGGACTTTTTCTCCTGCTTCTAATATTACTATATCATTATAAACAATATCATCACTGTTTATTTCCAAAATTTCACCATTTCGCTTGACCCTAGTTTTAGTTTCTTGAAATTCTGTTCCTAACTTTAAAAAAGCTTTTTCACTGCCATATTCTGAAATAGTCGAGATAAAAGTTGCTAACAGAATAGCAATTAATATTCCAATAGTCTCATAAAAATCAAAATCTCTAAACAATAAAACTATTTTTATAGCTAAAGCTATTAATAATATTTTAATAATTGGGTCTCCAAGTGAAGACAAAAAAAGTGATAAAAATTTATTTTCTTTATGAATAGAAATTTTATTACTACCATATTTTTTTTGATTTTCTATAACTTCTTCTTGACTAAGTCCTTTATAATTCATAAATTCACCTATCAAATTATATGTAGAAAACTCAAAAAAAAGAGATAGAAAATAAAAACAAGATAGTTTTCTATCTTGTAATTTTTAACATCCTTCAGAAGAGTCACAAGTTAAAGATTTATATTCTTTTAAAATAGCTTCTATTTTAGAATATGAATCATTTAAAATTTCTTCGGTTAATTCCATTTTAGGTTCAGTCTGTAAATCACTTACACCTTCAATTACACCTTTAACTTCTTTATTTTTAATTACCAAAATATTTGGAGCATAAATACGTTTACCAACAACTTGATTATCAATTGTATAATCATTTAAAGCATCTCCTAAAAGTTCGACTATTTTATTATAACCTTTACTACCCTCTTTTGTTACTTTAACTTCTCCAGTTGAAGTAATTTCTTTTACATCACGAATATCTGAAATATCTAAATAATAAATAGTATCAACATTCAAATCTCTAGCAGCTTTTATTAAAGTTTCTAATATACTTCGGCACCAAGGACATTCTTTAAAACCAAAATAAACAACCATATCTTCTTTTTTTTCTATTTTAGAAGCTAAATCTGAATCAGTTATATATTTAAAAGGGTTATCTTCCGGAACACTAACTTTCCTATAACTAGAATCATTATTTAAACCCTCATATTCTTCTTTAAAAAGAATAGCATCGCTTTTTTTACAAGCTGTTAGCATAAAAATCATTAATATAAAAATTATAAATTTAAACTTCTTCATTTTAATTCACCTATTTATAATTATAACATAAATTTTAAATTTGCAATATAAATTTACATTAATAACCCTATTTTTATTGTTATTAGAACTAAAATAATTGATTTTAAAAGCCTTATCTTATATAATTAAAGTGGTGATTTTATGACTATTACTTTAAAAGTATCAGAAAAAACTAAAGACCAAATGGTAAAGTTTTATGATGATTTAAAAAAAGATATAACACCTCAATATGCTATTTTTCAAGCTGTTGATGGTGATACTGTTGTTACTTTGTATTCTTCAATGAAAGCGGTATTTCAAGGAAAAGATGCTGACCTTGCCAGTGACTATTGGATTGAAACTGAAAAAATAAATTCGGGTCATGCGGTTGTTACCAATTCTGATAATAAAAAGAAAGAAACCAAAGTATTTGAAAATAAAAATGATTCTAGAGATTTTATTAATTGTAACTCAGTTGGAAGTGATGAAGTTGGTACAGGTGATTACTTTGGTCCAATTGTTGTAACAGCATCGTTTGTAAAAAAAGAAGATGTTCCCTTTTTACAAAATCTTGGTGTATGTGATAGCAAAAAATTAACAGACCAAAAAATAATTGAAATAGCTCCTCAGATATCTAAGAAAATTGTCTATAAAAGTATCATTTTAAATAACAATGATTATAATAAATATCATAATGATTACAATATGAATAAAGTTAAAGCCATCATGCATAATAAAGTTTTATATGAACTTATGCAAGAAAAATATGATGTTGATTATGTAATTGTTGATGAATTTGCTAAAGAAAAAAAATATTATGAATATTTAAAAGATGCTAAATTTGTTCAAAGAAATATCACTTTCATTACTAAAGCAGAAGATAAAAATTTAGCTGTAGCTGCAAGTAGTATTATAAGTCGTTATATTTTTCTAAAAGAATTTAATAAGTTATGTAAAGAATTAAATATGAATTTACCAAAAGGTGCTGGTCCAGAAGTTGATAAAGCTGGAATGGAAGTAATTAAGAATTTTGGAGTTACTAAATTAAAAAGCATTGCTAAATTAAATTTTAAAAATACAGAAAGAATCATTAATAATTAATGATTTTTTTTTAAACTTATGATAAACTTATTATAGATAATAAGGAGGATATATGATAGGAAAAATAATTGAGATAAATGAAAACATTGTAAGTGTTAAATTAAATGATGTTAGTCAAGCTAGTAGTTTAATTAATTCCTATGTTGCATTTCAAGATAAAAAATTACTTGTTGGAGAAATTATTAATTTACAAGATGATATTATATTTGTTAATTTAGTTGGAGAAATAAAAGAAGATAAATTTATCTATGGTATTACAACTAAACCAACGACTAAAGCTAATATTTATTTAATTGATGAAACTAAAGTTTCTCATATTTTAAGTCAAGAACCAATTGTTGGAAAAAGCGTTTTTTTAGGCTATAGTCCTATCTATGAAAATGTTAAAATTCACTTTGATTTAAATAATTTCTTTAGTTCACACTTTGCAATTTTAGGTGGTACTGGTTCAGGTAAGTCTTGGGGTGTTGCTAAAATTTTACAAAATATTTTTCAAAATAATAGTAGTAAAATTCCATATAAAGCAAGTATTTTTATGTTTGATACTTATGGTGAATATCATAATGCATTTAAAAATATAGAAAGTTATAACCCTTATATTTCTTATAAAAGTTATACAACTAATTTAGAATCAAATGAAGAAATACTTAAGATTCCACCATATCTTTTAGATGTAGATGATTTAGCAATTCTTTTAAATGCTACTAACCCTGACCAATTACAAGTTTTAGAAAAAGCTTTAAAATTAGTTAATATCTTTAAACAAGAAGGCGAAAATATTTTAAAAATAAAAAATGATATAATTGCTAGAGCTATTTTGGATATTTTATTAAGTGGACGTCCTTCAGTTCAAGTAAGAGACCAAATTTTTTCTATTTTAGCTTTCTACAAAACAGAAGAATTATCACTTGAAACCATTATTTCTCAACCTGGTTATAACCGTGCTTTAAAACATTGTTTAATAATTGATGCTGATGGTAAATTAAGAGAAATGGAACTTTTAACTGATTTTTTCACGAAATTTTTAATTGAAAATAAAGGACCTGAAGAAATAAAAAACAATGTTATTTATACCCTTGAAGATTTGGAGAATGCAATTGATTTTGCTCTTATCAGTGAAGGTGTTCTTAAAAGTGAAAAAGTGTACGATACCAATAATCTTTTAAAAGTTCGTATTCATAATTTAGTAAGTAATTATTATAAAAACTATTTTGATTATCAAGAATATGTAACTCGTGAACAATATGTTAATTCCCTTCTAACAAAAAACAATAAAAAAGCCCAAATCGTTAACTTTAATATTAACTATGTAGATGATAGATTTGCTAAAACAATTGTTAAAATAATTTCTAAAATGTTATTTGATGTTTTAAAAAATTACAAGCCTCGCGGAGGTTATCCAATGCATATTGTTTTAGAAGAAGCACATCGTTATGTTCAAAATGATGGTGATGTGGATTTAATTGGTTACAATATATTTGAAAGAATTAGTAAAGAAGGTCGTAAATATGGTATTCTTTTAGGACTTATATCTCAAAGGCCTAGTGAACTATCTGAAACTTCTCTATCACAATCAAATAATTTCTTAGTTTTTAAAATGGCACATCCTAAAGATTTGGAATATATTAAAAATTTAATTCCTTTCATGACAACCGAAATAAGTAAACGTTTACAAATAATTCAACCAGGTTTCTGTTATGTCTTTGGACCAGCATTTAGACTTCCAACCATCGTCAAAATTGATAAGCCTAACCCAACACCTGAAAGTAATAATGTTGATATTTCTAATACTTGGTTTGTAAATGTTAACCCTACTACTCCTATTCAAACTTCAAGTGGACAATCAAACATAAATAATACAGGACAAATTGAAAAAATATAATTAAAGTTAAAGAATTGAATAAGATTAATATTCAATTCTTTTTTTGGAATTTTATATTTTATTTAATAAAAAAAGTATAGATTCAACTCTATACTTTTAAATTATTTCCAAGGTAATTCACGTGTTACAGTAAGAATAGCACGAGAAGTGTTGGTTCCTAAAGCAGCACCTGTTACAGCTTCGGTTTTAAATAAAGAAGATGTAGTACCGGAAGTTGTCATTATTCCATATGAACCCCAAGAATCATTTTCACTCATAACTTCACTAGTAGGAGTTTCTTTAATAGAATCACCTAACTTTGCTTTATCTAAATCTGCATTTGAATTACTATAAGAATATTTTTCATAATATTTACTAAGTGGTGCAACAGTTCCTGACCATGTTCCAGCTTCACTTGCATAGAAGCCTCCACTAGTATTAACTTGATTAGCCATTACATACTCACTAGCTCCACCGCTCATATCGTAAACACCATAAATCGTACCTGTTGTTGATGCACCAGCTCCAAGATAACCTTGTTCAGCATTATTTATAGTTAAGTTATTATATAAAACTGGTGAACTATTGATAGCTATACGATTCGTAGCTGAATAACCACTTTTATAAGTAGATTTATTTAAATAATTATTCGTATAAACATCTTTATATTCATTTTTATATAAATCATTACCTTGTTTTCCATATTTAGAACTTGATAAATAAGAAATAGCTCCCCACTCCATATTTTTTATCATATGAGTATCAAAATTATTATTATCGTTAGCAATTTCACCTGTAAGATTATTATTTTTATCAAGGGCTACTGTTGCCTCATTACTTTGTTCAAAACCATGGATATTACCATATACTTCCATTGAACGAATATTAGAAAACATATTAGAAACATTTACATTAGTTAAACTTATTGTATTAGGTTTAACAATAATATTTAAATTATTTTTATTACAATTGGCACTAGTTGGATTAGTAGTACATGAATTATCGTCAGTAGACATTTCAAATTTTGAAACCCAAATTCCAGTTAATTCTTCATCTCCAAAAGTAAATGCAGGGTGTGTATAAGTACTAACTCCTGGAGTTATACTACCATTTTTATTATCTTTACAAATTTCACTAGATGCTGAATTTGGACTTGTTAATATTTTATCTGTACAAGTAACAGTTCCAGTTGTATCAAGACCATGTTCAAAAGTTACATCAATTACTTGTTTAGAAGTATCTTCAACTTCATCAAAAATTGTATATTTATATCTTGGAACCCAAACCCACATACTTGTTATATCTTCCATTAAAACTTCTGTTCCCATTGGAGCATTTAAATAATAATCACGTGTTTTCGTTCCATTTTCTTTTACTGTTACAGCATTTGCCCAAATAAAATTATCATAATCATACCATTCATAAGTTGCATTTAAATTTTTAACATCAGCTACTTTCCAAGAACCAGCTGTATCACTTAATGCATCATAATAAACTGGTATCATATTTTCTAAAAGCTCTGGATAATTAGCTCCACTTTTATCTAAAGTAGGTGCTTGCATACCTTCAAGTAAAACAACTTTACTAAATGTTTGTCCATTAGGGTTAGCATCTATATCAATCCACATTACTAAAGAAAATGTAATTACTTCACCAGGTTCAATTGTTCCCTCATCTAAAATACCATTAAGATTTAAATTTTGAATTTCTAAAATTTCTGTTTGATTATTTGAACTTCTTGTTTTAGTTAATTGATATCTAACATCTTCATTACTCATTGTACTTTTCATGTTTTCTGTATCAACTAAACTAATTCGATAATTTGCTGTTTGATTAACTGAATTTTTAATACTGAAATCCATTTTAGGGTTATTTAACCCTTCAGTATCTTCCATCGGATAAGTTTTTAAAGAATTACTTAAATTAACTGATGGTGTATCAGCTATTAGTTCAACACCAAAGTTAGCAACTCCTAATTTTTGATTTTTGTCACTTTCAAATTCTGCTCTTAAAAAGGCATAACTCGTTCCAAAAATACCAACTAAAGCTAATACAGATATCATAAGTATAAACATTTTCTTTTTCATAGTCTACCTACTTTCTATCATATATAATCATTATAACACATTTTTTATAAATTTAATCATTTTTTAATAAAAAAAAAGTTAATTTAACTTTATATGTCAAATTGAACTTTAATTTTCCTTAGAATAATCACAACTAGAACATTTAATTTGATTATTTTTCTTAACTAACATATTGCCACATTCTGGACATTTTTCTCCGGTTGGTTCATACCAATAAGCAGTTTTACATTTAGGGTAATTATTGCAACCATAAAATACCTTTCCTTTTTTACTATGTTTTAAAACTATTTTACCATCACAATTTGGACAATCAATTATTTCTTGAATTACTTGAGGTTCCTTTTTTATATATTTACAATTTGGATAATCACTACAAGCTATAAATTCTCCATATCTTCCCTTACGAACAACTAATGGATGTCCACACTCTGGACACATTTCTCCAGTTTCAGCTGGTTTTTCTTTTTCCATTCCTTCAAAAGCTTTTTTTAAGGTTTCATCAAATATTTTATAAAAATTCGTTAAAACTTCAAGATTATTGATTTTACCATTAGCAATTTTATCTAAATCTTCTTCCATATTAGCTGTATATTTAACATTTATAATATTACTAAAATATTCTTGTAAACGGTCAGTTACCTGAATTCCAATTTCTGTTGGATGAAATTTTTTTTCTATAACATTAACATAACCTCTATCACGAATATTTGACATAATTGTTGCATAAGTTGATGGTCTACCTATTCCTAACTCTTCCATTTCATGAATAAGTTTAGCTTCAGTATATCTTGATTTAGGTTTTGTAAAATGTTGTTCATAGATAATATCTAAACTTTTAATATAATCATTTAATTTATCACTTAAATCTGGCAAAATATTATCTTTAGTATCTTCAAATTCTTGATAAACTTTTAAATAACCTGGAAATGTAATAACTGAACCAGTTGATTTAAATTTATAATCATTATTATCTAAAATAATCGTTGTTTGAAGTGTCTTAGCATCACTCATCAAAGATGCAAGCGTTCTTTTATAAATTAAATTATATAATTTATATTCGTCATTAGTTAAATAAGCTTTTAAACTATCTGGTGTTCTTAATATACTAGTTGGACGAATACCTTCATGAGCATCTTGAACATTCTCAGTTTTCTTACTTTTTTTAACATAACCAACGTATTCATGACCAAAATTACTTTCAATATATTTAAATGCACTACCTGTAAATTCTTCACTTAAACGAATTGAATCTGTACGCATATAAGTAATTAAACCAACTGTCTCAACCCCAATATCAATACCTTCATACATCTTTTGGGCAAGCATCATTGTTTTTTTAGCATTAAAATTTAATTTAGTGGATGCTTCTTGTTGTAAAGTTGATGTTGTAAAAGGAAATTTACTAGCTCGATTTTTGTTTTTACTTTCAATACTTTCTACTTTAAACTCTTCATTTAATTTTTCTAAAATTTCTTTGGCTTCATCAAGAGTTTTAATTTCTATTTCTTTATCTTTAAACTTAAATAATTCGGAATCAAAATCTTTAAACTTAGCCGTAATTGTATAATATTCTTCACTTTTAAAAGCTTCAATTTCTCTTTCACGGTCAACAATTAATTTTAAAGCTACACTTTGCACACGTCCTGCACTAGTACCATTTGTCTTAGATTGCATTAATTTACTTAAACGAAAACCAATTATTCTATCTAAAAATCTTCTCGTTTCTTGACTTTTTACCAAATTATAATCAATCTTTCGAGGTTTTTCAATTCCTTCTAAAACTTTATCTTTAGTAATTTCATAAAAAAGTACTCTATCGTATTTATTTTCTTTAATACCTAGAGTATCAAATAAATGCCAAGAAATAGCTTCACCTTCACGGTCAGGGTCGGTTGCAAGATAAACTTTATCAGCTTCTTTAACTAATTTTTTAAGTTCTTTAATTACTTTACCTTTTCCTTTAATTGGAACATAATTAGGAACAAAACCATTCTCAATATCAATTCCAAGTCCATATTTTCCTGTTGTTGCTAAATCTCTTATATGTCCGATACTACTAACTACTTTATATTTTTTTCCAAGGTATTTTTCAATTGTTTTACTTTTTGCTGGGGATTCAACTATAACTAAATCCATTTTCTCACCCTCTCACATAAACTTATACTAGTAATTTCAAAAATTGTCAACTCTTAAAATATATTTTTTGTAAATTCATATAAAGCAATACTAACGGCATTATCAAGATTTAAACTATCAATACTATTGTTATGTTTTATAATAACTGGCGTTCCAATATTTAAAAATTCCCCACTTAAACCACTTCCCTCATTTCCAAAGATTAAAGAATAGCAATTAGGTACAGTTATATCTTTTAAATTTTTAGTTGCTTGTAACATAAATGGGAAAAAAGTCCTATTACCTTTAGTTAAATTATAATAATCATTAAAATTATCATAATAAGTAAAATTAATACTAAAAATTGCTCCCATACTACTTCTTATAACTTTAGGGTCAAAGATATCAACTCCAGGTTTTATAATTACTAAATTATTTAGATTAAAACCTAAACTACTTCTAATAATTGTTCCTAAATTTCCCATATTAGAAGGGTTTACTAAAACAATATGATTTTTAGTAAAATCAATATCACTTTTAAACTTTTTAAAAACTCCTATAACATAACAATTATCTTTATCACTCAAAGTATTAATAATCTTATCACTAAAAATAACTTCTATTTTATTATTTTTACAGATTTCAATTATTTTATTATAAGCTTCATTCTTTTCTTGTTTAGAATGAATATAAACTCTTGTAACGTATTCAACTTTTTTAGTTAATAAATAAAGTGTTAAAGTAGTTCCTAAAGTATAACTTTCTAAATCAGTTTTTTTATATTTTTTCATACTAGTCACAGTAATCTATTAAAATTACATCTTCTCCTATCTTATTTATTTTATCAAACGATATTTCAATCTTACTAGAATTTCTAAAAGCAAAAATTCCTTTAGCATAATCAAGAACAAAGGAAATAATTTTTCCATCAGTTGGGTCAATTTTACAATCAATTATATTTCCTATTTTTTTACCCGTTTTAATACTTATAACATCTTTATCTTGAAATTCTGATAAATTCATTTTATCACCAATAAAGATTATGTTTTAAAGTCTTAATTTATTTCATAGTAATCACTTATATTTAAATCTAATTTTTGATTATCTTTTTTATATAGAGTAAACAAAGTATCTCCTAAATTTACTTTATCTCCTACTAATTTATTCAAAACAATACCAACTTCATAATCAATTTTATCTTCTTTATTAATTCTTCCAGCACCAAGGCTACAAGATAATTTTCCAATATTTAAAGCATTGATATTTTTTACTTCACCACTTGTTGGAGCTTTAATTTCTTCAGTTATATTGCTAACTTTAAGCGAAGTAATATCTCCACCTTGATTTTTAACAAAATCTAAAAACTTTTTATACGCTACTCCATTATTTAAAACTTCTAAGACTTCTTTTTTAGCTTCTTGGTCACTAATATTTTTAGAAATTTTAACCATCTCAACAGAAATTTTAATAGCTAAATCTGTTAATTTTCCTTGTTTTCCTTTTAAAACATCCATTGCTTCTATAACTTCTAAGGAATTTCCAATATTTGACCCAAGTGGTATATTCATATCGCTTATTTCACAAATTGTTGTTTTACCATAAAACTCACCAATTGCTTCCATTAAATTTTTAAGTCTTTCGGCTTCTTCTAAATTACTAATTAAAGCTCCATTACCACATTTAATATCAATTAATATTTTATCAGCACCACCAGCAATTTTTTTAGACATAATACTAGTTGCAATCAATGGAATTGAAGCTGTTGTTCCCGTTACATCACGAAGAGAATAAATGACTTTATCAAGAGGGCATAAATTATTAGTTTGACCTGTTACAGCCAGACCTACTGTTTTTAAACTAGCTATAAATTCTTCCTTAGTTAAACTAGTATTAAACCCTTTAATGCTTTCTAATTTATCAATTGTTCCTCCAGTATATCCAAGTCCACGACCACTCATTTTAGGAACAACTACTCCACAAGCAGCAACAATTGGACCAATAATTAAAGTAATCTTATCCCCAATTCCTCCAGTTGAATGCTTATCAACTTTAATACCAGGAATTGAACTTAAATCTAATACTTCCCCACTTTTAATAAAAATATCAACCAAATCAAATATTTCTTTATTAGTCATATCTTTAAGACAAATTGCCATTAATAAAGATGACATCTGATAATCTTTAACGGTTCCTTTTAAATAACCATTAAAAGCAAAATCTAATTCTTCATGTGATAATTCTTGCCCTAACCTCTTTTTATTAATAATTTCAACAATATTCATAATTCTTCCTTTCTAAATACGTCTTATATATATAAATATTATATCTAATTTAATTTAGTTATTCAAACTTTTTTAAAAAAGTTTTATTAGATTTTTCAATTAATAATCTTTTTTAAATAGAGAAGAAAAATAAGCACAAAAAAAGTTACATAAAGTAACTTTTAGCTATTTTAGGATTAATAGCAACCGAGGTTAGTAGCAATGTTGTAAATATGTCGAGTGGTAATGAATAGATACAGGTTTTAAATTAGTTGCTTGAAAATAGAAAACTAACAAACTAATTTAGAACCCGAGACCTAAGAGAATAGATAAGAACTTATATTTTTCTTCTCTATTCGTATTTAATTATAGTACAATTTTTTCTGCATTTCAAGATTTTTTGCCCCATTATTTTAATTTTTTTATTTGATTGACACTTTTTTCCATTTAAAATAACTTTTAAGATTTAAATTTTTTTTCTAAACTCCTTGTAAAATCTAGAAAAACGTTAAAATTTTTTCAAATATTTCTCGAATATTTAATTTTGTAAAGTAAACAGTTAATATACTTAAAGTTATAAAAGGTCCAAAAGGAATAACATGGTCATTATTTCTAATAAGTAGAAAAATGGAAACTGGCAAAGCTATAAAACTAGCTAGAAAAATAACAACAATAGCCAACATTGGGTCAAGTGCTAAACCAGCTAAAAGCATTAATTTTATATCAGCTCCACCTAAACTTTCTTTCTTGAATAAAAAATTTCCAAGTAACATTATTAAATACATAATAAGAAAAGCTAATATACCATATCCTATTTGTATTAAACCACCCTTAATACCTAAGTTTAAGAAATTAACAAGTATAATTACAATGGCTGGTACAAAAATAAATCTATCAGGAATTATTAAGTATGTTAAATCTGAAACAATTACTAGCATAAAAACACTTACTAAAGTTAAAGCAATTATTAATTCATAACTAAAGCCAAACGAATAATAACTAACCGTAAATAAAATAGCCGTTCCAAGTTCTATAAAGGGATAAAAAAGAGATAATTTATGATGGCAACTTCGACATTTTCCTTTTTGAATAACAAAAGAAAGAACTGGTATTAATTCATACCATTTCAAAAATTTGCCACAATAAGGACAATGACTTCTTGGTTTATTAATTGATTCGCCATTAGGAGTTCTAAGAGCAACAACATTATAGAATGAACCAAAACAAAGTCCAAAGATAAAAATCATAATATAATAACAAATTTCCATATTAGTTCATTTGAATTACCTGATACATATCAAACATTGGAACAATAATAGCAATTATAATGATACCAACTGTAAAAGTTAACATTACAATTAAGGCTGGTTCAACTAAGCTTTTTACTTGATTAATTGCATTCTTATATAAATCTCCATAATAATCGGCAACTTTCTCCATCATTGTTCCAAGCTTACCAGTTGCTTCACCTGTTACAATCATTTCATAGGCAACAATTGGAATATTTGGATTATCTTTGAATGCCTCAGATATTTTTCCTCCTCGATTTAAATTTTTAACAGTATTTTTAATAATTTTTTTATAAATTTCATTATCACTTACTCTTAGTAATACGTCCATACTATCAGTTATGAAAACACCATGATTTAAAAGAGAAGCAAAGGTTTTGGAAAACATTGATACTTCACTATAAATAATAATATTTCTAACAACTGGTATCTTTAAATACAAACCTTGCATGAAAGCTCTAAAGACTTTTACATGCTTAAACCATGTCATATATAAAAGTAAAATCATGATTAAAATAATTATCATTTCTAATAAATTATTTTGAACGAAATTACTGAAATTAATTGTCATTTGAGTTATAGGTGGAAGTTCACTACTCCAACCATCAAACATTGAAACATACTGAGGAACAATATATTTTAAAACAAAGACAATAACAGCAATTGCCATAATAAAGACAATGGTTGGATAAGTCATAGCACTTTTTAATTCTTTTTTAGTTTTATCAATTGATGTATAATAATCTGCCATATCGTCAAGAATAGTTGGTAAATCTCCGGTTAATTCAGCTGAACGAACCATATTAGTTAATAATTTAGGAAAAACCTTAGGTTGTTTAGCAAAAGCTTCTGATAAACTTTCACCTGCTAATAAATCAAAAACAACCATATCATAAATTCTTCTAACTCCTGGTTTAACTGCTTGCTTAGATAAAATTCTAAAAGAATCGATTAAAGAAATACCTGCTTTTAAATAAGTTGATACCTGTGTTAAGGCAAAAGATAATTCTCCAGATTTAATAGGTGAAGTTATAATAATATCAAAAGATTTATTTTTTCTTGGAAGAATAGATATAAGTTCATATCCTTCATTAATTAAATAATTTTTAGCTTGTTCAAGATTATAAGCATCAAAAACACCTGATTTTATTTTTCCATTTTTTAATTTATATTTATAGACAAATGGTACTTTTTCCATCTCCGCAATTTGATTAGATGCCTCTTCTAATCTAGTTGTATTTTTCTTTACATCTTCAAATATATCTTCTTCATAAAATAAATCACGAATTTTTTCAGGTTTTCTAAAAATTGTAAAAATAAGTGCCATTAAACCTTTAAATGAATAAGTTAAGATATTATCTTTAGTTATCATTTTATCCCTCTATTCTTCTTTTATAGTAGCATATTTTTTTAATTTTTCATAGTCCTTTCTTTAACTATTCACACTTTCGTCTTGTTTTAGTAGTTTAAAATAATTAGTTTTTAAAACTTCATCATTTTTTTCAATTAAATCATTAATTTTTTTATTCATATCATTTATATAATCTTCAGTTGCATTTAAACCTTTTAAAATTTCCCCATTAGGACTTACATAACGTTTTCCATCATACCAAGTATAATCACTGAAGAAAACATAACCAGAATAAGAATCGCCAAGAGCATCTTCTCCAATATAGTAATTAGGATGGCTATATAAATTGAAAAGATTTAAAAGCGTTGGTAAAATATTTAACTGACTAGTAGGCTTTTCAACTTTTGTATAAGAAATATCACTACTTGAAATAAAGAAATCAGTATGATTTATTAAATTAGTAGATGTATCTTTATATGTATCTAATATAGTTTTATCAGATAATGTATAAACATAATGGTCAGCAAAAACGGCTATAACTGTATTATCATATAAACCTTTTTCTTTTAAATTAGAAATCAATAAACCAATCATATCGTCTGTTTCTTTAGCTTGTTTTTTCAAGCAATCAAGTTCACTTGTACCAAAGTTAGGGTCATTTTTCTCTTCTTCAGTTACTAGCATACCACAAACCCCTTTATCTTTACTAAATGGTTTATGAGCTGAATAAGTTATTATATATGATACAAAATTTTGATTTACAGGGTTTTCAACATTAAAAATCTTAGCATTAAACTCTTCATTTTTAAGAAGCTCAGTATCTAATTCATATTCTTTATTTTGATATATTCCTAAGTCCTTTAAACCATTATAAGAATCATAACCAAAATTTTTATAGTTAACTCCCCTAGAATAATATTCACTTGAATTCATATGAAAAGCATTAACAGTATAATTGACACTTTTAAATAAATTAGGAAGTGAATAATCAAAATTATTTTTACTAAAAGTATAAGCATTTTGATTATAAGAATAAGGTGTTGCATAACCAGTATTAACCATAAATTCAGAATTAAAGGTTGAACCTCCTCCATTAACAAACGAATAATGGTCTAAAAAATCAATTGAATGTTCTCTTAAAGTATTTAAATTTGGCATAATTTCTTTAGTTGTTAAAAATTTATCAATACTTTCAAGTTGCAAAATAATTAAATTTTTCCCTTCGAAAAGTCCTGTATAATTATTTCGATGCAAAATTGGTTCTGTTTTAAAAATTGTATCTAAAAATGTTAAACTTTCGGAAGATGTTTCTTCACTTTTTCTTAAAAAATTTACATAAAAATTTCTTACATTATATTCAAACAAGCCAACTAATTCCATACTTTTATTATTATCATTAAATGAATTATAAACATTGCGTTTATTACTCCAAGCATCCCATTCAAGTTCTTTAGTTGCACCGCCATACATAAGAGGCATAACTGAATGAATTGAAACAAACATCACGATAACAATTAAAACTCTTCGAAAATTCGTTTGACGATTACGATTAAAATTTCTATAAGCTAAAACCATTAAAACGATACTAGCAATTATTACTAAATACATCCATAGTCTAATATCTTTTAAGGTATCTAATAAATAAGCACTTCCCTCACTAGCTGCTGATAAAATTGAAAAATCAAAGAAAATTTTAAAATATATATAGTAAATATTGTTAACTAAAAACATTAATAAAGTAAAAGCATAAAATAAGCCATAAATTAGTTTCCCATAAATATTTTTTAAATTCTTAATTAAAAATATCATAAATAAAAGCCATAATGCTGAAAATAAATTAGGTGAAATAGAAAAGAATTTAACATAGCCAATTGAATTAGTAGCAATTCTTGTTGAAATATCTAAAATATATAATGATAAAAACATAAAGATATATGTTTTATTATCTTTAAACCATATTTTTAAATTATCTAATATATCTTTTAATTTAAATTTCATCTTTAATAATTTAATCTTTTTAACAAGATTATTTTTCCAAGATTTTAATTTATTTCTCATTATAAATGCTCCCATCTGATTATAATTATAACATAATTAATAGTATATTAATGCAAAAAAAAATAGTTTTACATCTTTAAATGTAAAACTATCTATTTATTATGCTCTTTCTTACGAAGTTCCGCATTTAAGATTTTTTTACGAAGTCTAAAGCCAATTGGAGTTACTTCAACTAATTCGTCATTATTGATATAATCAAGAGCTACTTCCAAAGACATAACACGAGGACGTTTAAGAACTACTGTATGGTCACTTCCGGCTGCTCTAGTGTTAGTTAAGTTTTTACCTTTAGAAACATTAACAGCTATATCATTATCATGATTATGTTCTCCAACTATCATACCTTCATACACTTCTGTACCTGGTTCAATAAACATTATTCCTCTATCTTCAAGACCACCTAAAGCATAAGCAGTTGCTTTGCCACCTTCCATTGATACTAATACTCCTAATTTTCTTTCACCAACATTAGTACTTACCATAGGACGATATTCTTTAAAGGCATGATTGATAATACCATAACCTTTAGTAATAGTCATAAACTCAGTCATAAAACCAATTAAACCACGAGATGGAATAACATAATTAAGTCTTGTTGTTTCACCTAAATTTTGCATATTTAAAAGACTAGCAAAACGATTACCTAAACTTTCAATTACTCCTCCAACATAATCATTGTTAACATCAATTTGTAAATCTTCAAATGGTTCACATTTAACTCCATCGATTTCTTTTATAATTACTTGAGGTTTAGATACTTGAAGTTCAAACCCCTCTCTTCGCATATTTTCAATTAAAATTGATAAATGAAGTTCCCCACGACCTTTAACTAAAAAACTTTCTTGGTCATATGGTGTAACTTTTAAACTTACATCTCTTTCTGTTTCACGAAGTAAACGTTCTTCTATTTTTCTTATCGTTAATAATTTTCCTTCGCGTCCTGCAAATGGTGAAGTATTAACACCAAAAGTCATTTCTAAAGTTGGTTCGTCAATTCTTAAAAGTGGTAATGCTTCTAAATGATTTGGCTCACAAATTGTCTCTCCAACATTTATATCTGGAAGTCCAGCAATAGCAATTATATCACCAGCACTAGCTTTTTCAATTTCAACACGTTTTAGTCCTTTAAAACCAAACATTTTTTGAATACGAAATTGTTTATTAGTTCCATCTAGTCTAATACAAGTTACATTTTCTCCAGATTTAATGCTTCCTTGTTTAACTACTCCAATTCCGATACGTCCAACAAATTCATTATAATCAAGTAAAGCTGGTTGAAATTGTAAGAATAAATCAGGGTCCCCACTTGGTTCTTTAATTGTTTCAAGAATAGTATCTAAAAGTGGTTCCATTGTTTCTTTTTGAGTACTTAAATCAGCATCTAAACTAGAAGTTCCATTAACAGCACTTGTATAAACAACTGGAAAATCTAATTGGTCAATATCAGCTCCAAGTTCAATAAATAAATCAATAACTTCGTCAACAACTTCTTTAGGACGAGCAGCTGGCTTATCTATTTTATTGACAACAACAATTGGAGTAACTTTAGCCTCTAAAGCTTTTTTTAAAACAAATCTCGTTTGAGGCATAGTACCTTCATAAGCATCAACAACTAACAAAACACCATCAACCATATTCATAATACGTTCAACTTCTCCAGCAAAATCTGCATGTCCTGGAGTATCTAAAATATTAATATGGGTACCTTTATAATCAATAGAAGTTGTTTTAGCTAAAATTGTAATTCCTCTTTCCTTTTCAAGTGCATTTGAGTCCATTGATACAACTTCTTCATTATCTCTAAATGTTCCTACTGATTGAAGCATTTTGTCTACAAGTGTTGTTTTACCATGGTCAACATGGGCAATAATTGCTATATTTCTTATATTTTTCATGTTTTCACTTCCCTTTTTAACAAACCTACTAAGTATATCATAAAAAAGATACTTTTGACAAGTATCTTAAAGCAATTTTATGCTTTATTTAAAGAATATATAAGTCTAATTCTAATAAATCTTAATATAGTCATTTAAAAAATTATCTTTATCTATAGTAATTTAATTTGTAGAAAGCAATTTAGTTTATATTAAATGCCTACCTTAAGTTTGTATGCATTATTTTTATATAACAATGCCTTTTATTTTTACAGTTAAAATCAATATGATAATAACAAATAATATATTATAATATTTTTAAAAATATTAATAAATCTTGCTTGATTTTTCTATTAAATTTTAATATTCTTTATATAGGGTTAATTTATCATATAGATGTCGCCTCGTAACTTCAATTCGGGAAACGCTATGGCTAATGAGTTTGTTGTTTATGCAACTGGTGAGCTTTGCAGCACTAGCGTTGGTAATGCGTCCCGTGGCGTGCGCGCAGATTTTAATCAAATCTTTTTAAACTACTAAGGTATAAAAAAAGAGATTAAAAACAAGATTAGTCCTTAGGTTTATACCTAAAAAAGAAAATATAGATGTTTAATAAATTAATTTACTAAACTTAAAACTATATTAAAAAAACATAAACTAGATAATCTCTAATTTATGTTTTTATTCTATTTACTTCCTATTTTCTTTAATTATTTCTTCTACTTGGTCTTTACTTAACCCACTAGCTGAACTTATTATATCTATACTTACACCGCTATTATATAAATTAATAATCATGTCTTTTTTAGCTTGTAACGTTCCTTCTTTCACTCCTTCAGTATGACTTTCTTCTCTTTCTTCCGCTATGATGCCGTTTAATATCATTTGCTCATCTTCCTCTTTACTTATATACCTTGTCCATAATTCGTCATCATTATTCATTTTATATGTCACACCTTTCATTATTCCTTTTAC
>CANQYO010000021.1 GCA_947628095.1 uncultured Bacilli bacterium
AATAATAGCAGAAGAAAAAGAGATAAGTTTTAATGAAGGTCACACTAAAGGAAAAGAAGAAGGAATGGAACAAGGAATACTAAAAGGAACATTACAAGCCAAAAAAGACATGGTTATTAATTTCTATAATAGCGGTGTAAGTATAGATATAATAAGTTCTGCTAGTGGGTTAAGTAAAGACCAAGTAGAAGAAATTCTAGAAGAAAAAGGAAAAGATAGATAAATAAGGTAAAAATTATGCTATAAATTTTTGATAAGAAATAGCGAAAGGTGTGACATATAAAATGAATAATGATGACGAGTTATGGACAAGGTATATAAGTAAAGAAGAAGACGAGAAAATGATATTAAACGGCATCATAGCAGAAGAAAGAGAAGCAAGTCATGCTGAAGGAAAAAAGAAGGACTTATCCAAAAAGAGAGAGAAATGATAATTAGTCTTCATAATAATGGAGTAAGTTTAGATGTAATAAGTAAAGCAAGCAATATATCACTTAATGAAGTAAAAGAAATTATAGAAGAAAATATAAACAAATAAAAAAACTAAAATGATAGGAGTATATTAGACTTAATATATTCTTATTTTTAATATTTTTAGAAAATAAATATACAAAAATAAGGACTTTTGTTATAATAAAAGTAAATTTATTGCTATAATGGGGAGGTTTTAATATGCATATACCACTTTATAATAAAACAACCTATACACTTCTATCTAGTTTGCTTGAAATTGACGATTTAATTTCCCTAGCTAAAGAAAACAACTTAAATAGTATAGCTATATGTGATGATAATTTGTTTGGTGCAATGGAATTTATTACCAAATGTAAAGAAAATAATCTAAAACCAATCATTGGTCTAGATTTAGGAGATAGACTTTTATTTGCTAAAAATTATCAGGGTTATCAAAATTTATTAAAACTTGTAACTATTAAAAGTGAACGAAATTTAACAAATGATGATTTAAAAAAATATAAGGGAGATATAATTTGTATTCCACTTTTGGATATTGAATTAATTTATGAAACAGTATTTGTTCCATTAAATAATGATAATCAAAATAAAGATAATGTTATCTATATAAATAAAAACTTGTATAAAAACGAACTTGATTTTGAAATTCTTAAATATTTAGAATTATTAAGAGATAATTTAACTATAGTTTCAGATTATACTCCTCAAAAAAATTGTTATTATAGAGAAGTTAATGTTTCAAAAGTTGCTTTACAAAATACATTTAAACTTGCTGAAATGTGTAATTTAGAATTACCTGCATATGAACTTAATTTAGCTAAGTTTGATGAAAAAATAGACCCAGCAATATATTTAACCAATCTTGCTAATAAAGGACTTAATAAAAGATTTAAAAATAATGTTTCAAGTAAATATCAAAATAGATTGAATAAAGAACTAGAAGTAATTATTAAAATGGGCTATGCTAATTATTTTTTAGTTGTTTATGATTTTATAAAATATGCTAAACAAAAAGGCATTTTAGTAGGACCTGGTAGAGGAAGTGCTGCAAGTTCTTTAGTTAGTTTTTCATTAGGAATAACAGATATTGACCCTATTCAACATAATTTATTATTTGAAAGATTTTTAAATCCCGAAAGAATTACTATGCCAGATATTGATACAGATTTTCCTGATATTTATCGTGATTCTGTAATTCAATATGTTAAGAAAAGATATGGTGAGAAACGTGTTTCAAATATAATTACATTTGGAACTATGGGAGCTAAAATGGCTATAAGAGATATTGGTAGAGTTATGAATATATCTCTTGCTGATATTGATTATATAAGTAAAATAATTGGTTCTAGTAAAGAAAGTTTAAAAAATATTATTAAAAAAGATATACGTTTACAAGAATTAATAAGAAAAGATATTAAAATAAAAAAATTAATGCAAGTTAGTGTTAAAGTAGAAGGAATAAAAAGACATACTTCAACTCATGCAGCCGGAATTATTATTTCATCAGTTGATTTAGATACACTTCTTCCATTAGTTTATGATGAAAACTTATATATATCAGGGTTTGAAGCTAGTTATCTAGAAAGTTTAGGACTTTTAAAAATGGACTTTTTAGGAATAAAAAACTTAACAACTATTATGGAAATACAAGAAAGTATTGAAAAATTAGAAAATATTAAAATTAAATTTTCAGAAATTCCACTTGATGATAAAGAAACAATTGAATTATTTAGACGTGGAGATACCAATGGAATATTTCAATTTGAAAGTTTAGGAATGAAAAACTTTTTAAGAAAATTAAAGCCTAATGATTTTAATGACCTCTTAGCAGCTATTGCTCTTTTTCGACCTGGACCAGCTACTTCTATTCCTTCATATATTAGAAGAAAAGAAGGTTTAGAAGACATTGATTATTTTACTGATAAGTTAAAACCAATTTTAGAAGGAACTTATGGAATTATAATTTATCAAGAGCAGATTATGCAAATTGCTTCGATTATAGCTGGTTTTAGTTTAGGAGAAGCTGATATTTTAAGAAGAGCAATGTCTAAAAAGAAAAAAGAATTACTTTTAGAAATGAAAGATAAATTTATAAAAGGTAGTATTCAAAATGGTTATAAAGAAGAATTAGCTCTTAAGATTTACGATTTGATAGAAAAATTTGCATTATATGGATTTCCTAAAAGTCACAGTGTAGCATATACTTTAATTGCTTATAAAATGGCTTATTTAAAAGTTCATTATAAAAAATATTTCTATATAAGCTTACTTAATAGTGTTATTTCAGATATTAGTAAAACTAAAGAATATTTTTATGAAATTAAAAAATATAATCTTGAAATATTAAAACCAGATGTAAATTATAGTGATTTTCAATATACTATTCATGATTCTAAAATTTTATGTCCTTTTACAATTATTAAAGGAATAAGTAAGATTATTAGTACTAAAATTATTGAAGGAAGAAAAACACCATATACAGATATTTATGATTTCTTTCAAAGTACAGATAGTATTACTAAATCAATTTATGAAACTTTAATCAATGCTGGGGCACTAGATAGTTTTGGTTTTACAAGACGAACTTTAATTGAAAACTTAGATAGTTTGATAAATTATTCAAATTTATGTAAAAATTTAGATAAAGAATATGTTTTAAAACCAGTTATTGAACTAAAAGAAGAATATGATAATTTATATTTAATTAATCAAGAAAAAGAATTATTTGGATTTTATTTAACAAATCATCCAGTTTTAAATTTTAAAGTTAAATTTCATGATATAATAGATTTGGTAAACATAGAAACTAATTTTAATAAAATGGGCAATTTTATTATAATGGTTGAAAATTGTAAAGAAATTACAACTAAGAAAGGACTTAAAATGATGTTTTTTACCGGAAGTGATGAAGAGAGAGTGGTTGAATTTACAATTTTCCCGAATACCTATCAAGAATATTTTGATTTAAAAAAAGGAGATATTTTAAAAGTATTTGGAAAAATTGAAAAAAGAAATGGAACTTATCAAATCATTGTTTCTAAATTTGAAAAATTAAATTAAGGAGAGTTATGAAAAAAACAAAAATTATTGCAAGTTTAGGTCCTAGTTCAAGTGACCAAAAAACTATTATTGAAATGGCAAGAAATGGTGTTGATGTCTTTAGAATTAATTTAAGCCATGCAACATTTTCAGAATGTGATGAATATATTAAAAAAATTCATAATGCGGAAGAGAAGACAAAAAGGATTCTTGGAATTATGTTAGATATTGATGGACCAAGTATTAGATTAGATTCTTTAAAAGAAGGAGAAGTAGAGTTATTAGAGGAAAAAGAAATTCGTTTTTATAATTATCATGTTGTATGTAATAATACTCAACTTTCAACTAACTATGATAATATAGCTAATTTAGTTAATATAGGAGATAAGATTTTACTTTCAAATGGAGAAGTTAAATTAGAAGTAAAAGAAATAAATAATGATAATTTTCTTTGTAAAATATTAGAAGGAGGAATTATAAAAAGTAATCAAACAGTATACATTGAGAATAATAAAACTAATCTTCCTTCTATAAGTAAAAAAGATTATGAAAATATCATGTATGCAATTAAGAATAATGTTGATTTTTTAGCTTTATCTTTTGTAAGAGACGAACAAGATGTTTTAGCTGTTGTTGATATATTGATTGAAAATGGTAATGAATCAATTTCTTTAATTTCTAAAATTGAAAATGAACGAGCTTTTTTAAATTTAGATGAAATTCTAAAAGTAAGTGATGGTGTAATGATAGGAAGAGGAGATTTTGGTCTTGATGTTGAAATTAGTAAACTTCCATATTATCAAAAAGAGATTTTAAAGAAAACTAATGAAGTAGAAAAAATAGGCCTTGTTGCAACTGATTTTTTAAAAACTATGGTTCATGATAAAGCACCATCAAGAGCTGAAGTATTAGATATTTATAATGCTGTTTTAGATAAAACGGATGGTATAGTTTTATGTGATGAAACAACAATAGGTGATTATCCTAATGAAGCAATTAAAGTTTTAAAAAATGTTATTATAGAAGCTGAAAATAATTTTCCATATAAAGAAAATTTAGATAAAACTTTTAAAGAAGGAAATCAAGATGTTACTTCAACTATTTCTTATTCAGTTGTAGATTCAGCAATTCTTTTAGATGCTAATTGTATTCTTGCTAATACTATGAGTGGTTATACTGCTAGAAAAATAAGTTATTTTAAACCTAAGTGTCCAATTTTAGGTTTAAGTCCAAATTTAAGTACGGTTCGTAGTTTAACTTTAAATTATGGTGTAATTCCCGTTTTATCTAAAAAATATACTGATACTGATGAAATTGTTAAAGAATGTATTAATAAATATAAAGATATAGTTGATTATAAAGAAGATGATGTTGTAATTATAACAGGAGGTTTACCACTTAATAATAAAAATACTGATTTTATGAAAATTGAAAAAATACAGAAAACTGAAAAATAAAGGAGTTGAAGTGCTTTGAATAAAAAGAAAAAAGTTGAGTATAACTCAACCTGGGGGGGGGTACTATAGAAAATTTAAGCCTCAATAAAATAATTATTTATGGTTTTTTACTTGGCTTATTTTCTATTTTGGTAATTTTAACTTTTTATATACTGTCTTTAATTTTTAATTAAAAGTAATTAAAATCTTTAAACTTTAATTACTTTTTTTTCATCAATTCTTTTTGAACTAATAATTTTATTTTTATCGTAGGTTATAAGCTCAGAGCTAGTAATGTCTGTACCTAGTAGTTTAGATATGCTAATAGCTATTCTATCTAACATTTCTAAAGAAGGATTTCTTTTACCTTTTTCAAGTTGATTTTCATAAATCAAACTTGTTTCAAGGGCTTCAGCAAATTTTTCTTGAGATAAATGTGACAAATATCGATAAAATTTAAGATTAATTGCTAAAATATCTTTACTTTCTAATTTAATAATATTTGCCACCTGCCTTTATTAAAATAGTTTCTAATCACTAATTATTATATAAATGTTGAAGATTAAATTCTTTATAACAATTAGTGTAAAGATATTTAAAAAATATTTGTTCAATTCATTGACTATAATATTTTTTCATGTTAAGATTTTAATAGATAGATAGTAGTGCTTTAATGATTTGCCAAATTTTGGAAAAAAGTGTAGTAATTTAGTAAAAATAAATATGTTAAAACGACATATTCTGTTTTTGTCTATTCTAATTTTTCAATATTTTGTAAAGTAAATCATATTAATTAAATGTACTATAAAAGGAGGAATAGTATGGAGGAAACTTCAAAAAAGAAAAAAATAATAATTGGAATTAGTATAGCAGTTGTTTTTGTTATAATTTTAATTTTATTATTATTGAAAGGATGTTCAAAAGATATCAAAGAATTTACAGTAACTTTTGATACAAATGGGGGAACTATAATTGAAGATATTACCTTAAAAGAGAATGAAAAAGTAGGAAGACCAGAAGAACCTACAAAGGAAGGTTATACATTTGCTGGTTGGTATTATGAAGACAAATTATTTGACTTTAATACTAAAATAGATAAAGATATAACTTTAATTGCTAGATGGGTTGAAGAAGGCAGTTTAGCTTTAGAAAGTATGAATATGACTCTTACTGAAAATGAAAGTGATGAAATAAAAATTGTTTCTTACCCAAGTGGTATTACTTTAAGTGATTTAGAGTTTACATCTAGTGACGAGAGCATTATAAAAGTTGATAGTAATGGAAAAATAACAGCTATTAAATCAGGAACTGCAACAATTACTATTAAAACAAAAGATGGAAAATATGAAAAAACAGTAACAATTACTGTTAATAAAAAGGAAGAAGAAAAGCCAACAACTAATAAAGATACAACTACTAAACCAAGTAGTGGTTCAAGTAGTTCTTCTAGTGGAAATAGTGGTGGAAGTTCAAGTACTAAACCAAACACACCAACTAAACCAACTGAAGTACCAGTAACTGATATTACCATAAGTGGTAATAATTCTGTAAATGCTGGTTCAACTCTTCAACTTAGTGCTAATATTACTCCAAATAATGCAACAGATAAGAGTGTAACTTGGTTGATTGTAAGTGGTGGTGATAAAGCAACTATTGACCAAACAGGAAAATTAACAGCTAAAGCTGGTGGAAAAGTAACAGTTCAAGCTAAAACTAAAAATGGAAAAGTAGCAACCAAAGAAATTACAATTATTTCAAATTATAAAATTGTTTTAATGCCAGGATGTACTGAGTTACCTGGTATACCACCTTTAGTATATTACTTCCATGTTTATCGTGATGGAGTTGAAACAAATGACTTTAGAATGTTTATATATAATACTATTGAATCTACACCTGGAAGTTATACAATTCCATCTTCTAAAATACTAGGTAGTATTAAAGAAGTATCACTTAATTTAAATGATGGTAGTAGTGTTAATGCCAAGATTGAATATCAGGCAAATAATAATTGTTAAGGAGGTAAAGTATGAATAAGAAATTTAAAGTAATAATATTAATAATTACCCTTTTCTTTGTAGGCTTAATGCCAACTATGGCAAAAGAACTTACTTTTGACGAGTTAAACAAAGCTGTTCTTGAAATAGCACCTGATTCTAGTTATTATTATCTAATAGGTAAATATGTATTTACTAGTACTTATGGTAAGGAAACTAATGAAAGTATTGGCCTACAAGATATTATGCTTGCAGCTAATAGTATTGGAATAGATGCTGTTGACGAAATAAAAGACAGTCAATCTTATAAAAAAATGACAATTCATTTTGTCAGAAAATCAGGAAATGATTGGATAATTGATGACAATATATGTGGTGAAACTGATTTAGAAGCAGAATTTAGAGATAATACAACTATTAATGTATGGCGTATCAATTATACAAAATTACAAACTCCAACTGAAGCTAAATTAGATGTTGATTTTACTAAAAGTGAAAAATATAATTCAGAATATAAAACTTTAATTGAAGATACTTATGGCTTTACGGGTGGAAATGCAGCTAATACTGAAGGTTTAACTTATAAAGATGGAAAATTAACTGGACTATTAAAGAAATTTGATGGTGATTTAGATGGAGCAGGTTTTAGTTCTCAAGATAAAACAGGTTATTATTTCTCATACTTTGTAGAATTTGCTAATGAAGAATTAGTAAATGCTAATAGTACAATTAAAATTCGTGTTATAAATCAAAAAAATGAAGAAAAAGTAACAAGTACTAAAGTATTTAAAAAAGACCAATTTGATAGTGAGATAGGTATAGCAATGTTATTTGCTTATAAACCTCAAAATATATCAGAATATCAAACTATTGAAGTAACTTTAGATTATGATGGTGAAGCTGGTGAAGAGTATAAACCTTATACTTATACAATTGATTTAAGTGGTCTTCGTATTCCAGTTACATCTAATGCTAAAATGACTAATAATTTCCCAGCTGCTGATTTAGAAGTATTTAATGGTTGGAATTATACAGTTCCTGAAACAGTTAAATATATAGAAGATGGTGAAAATTTAAAATTAGAAGGTACATTAAAAGCTCAGACAATTGATAATACTAAAGCAGGGTTTACTGATGTTGATATTTCTAATTATTATGTATTAGTTAATATTAATTCACAAGATTTTATTCCAGGTAAAACGGAAATAAAAATTAAAAAAGGTCATACTGAGGGTGTTAAATTAATTAAAAATGAAATAGATGCTAATGGAGCAACAGTTTTAATTTCTCTTGCTGAGACTACTAGTGATAAAAAAACTATTGAAGTAACTGTTGATATTGATGGTAGTGGAAATGAGTGGTTAGAGAAAAAATATACAATCGATTGGAAAGATTTAGTTTTAGTAAAAACAATAGCTCCAACCGTTACTGATACTATAGAAGGTCAAACAACTTCTGGTAAAACTACTATTCAAGAAATATTACAAGATGCAGGAATTAATTGGACTAAACCAGAAGATTATAGTGTTACTTTTGAAGCAGACCCTAGTGATAGTCATGTTATAAAAGTAAAAGGTTTATTACCTAAAATCGATGAAGTTGAAGGCTCTGGTTTTAAAGGTGAAGAAATAACTGGTTACTATGTGCCATTTGTTATTAAACTTGATAATGCTAAAAAAGATAGTACCTTAATTGTTGTACCTTGCAAGAGTTGTGCAGGTGGAACTAAAGAAGTTCCTAGTAAAGCTTTTGATACTGATAAAGAAGTAGTTGGCCTTGCTTCTGTCAGTCCTACAAAAGAAAGTCAAAAAATAACAATTTATTATGATGGTAAAAATTCTAAAGAATATGAACCTTATACAATTACTCTTGATTATTCTGAATTAACTTTACAAAAAGAAACAATTATTGAAAATGATAATGTAACAACTAATATTCCAACTGCTGATAAACAATATTTTGAAGATACTTATGGTTATAAGGCTGAAAGTACTCCTCTTGAAGTTAATGTAGAAGGGAACACTTTCAAATTAAGTGGTGAAGTTCATGAACAAGATATAAAAGGTTTTGGAGGTTCAGCTAAGACAGGCTTTTATATTGTTTATAATATAACTCCTAAAAATTTAATTTCTAATAAAACAACTATTACGGTACCTATTAATCAAGATAAAGAAGATAAGACTGTGGTAGTTGAAGATAATACAGGTTTAAGTGCTATAGTTTCTATTCAAAAAGAAAAAATAACAGAATGTAAAGGTGGTCAAGCAGATAAATGTAAGTTTGAAGTTATTGTTGATTTAGATGGTGCTGAAAAAGAATATACACCTACTAAGATTTATATCGATTATTCAGGAATTACAATTGTTGAGTATGTTACAGCAAAATTCAATTATCCTGATGGAGCTAAAGAAGTAAAAGTTTATAAAGGAGAAACAATTTCTAAAGATAATGAAGAAGTTAAGACAAACCCTTCTAAAGATTATCATGAATTTGTTAAATGGACTGATACTGAAGGAAATGAATTTAAAATTGGTGAAACTAAATTAGAAAAATCACTTACTCTTAACCCTAATTGGAAAATTAAAGTTAATGATTATGTAAATGCTAAAGTTTCAGAAACTTCAGAAAATACTCATTACAACAAGCCAACTCTTATTGATAAGACAATTGATTTTAAATTAAAAACTAATAATGGACCAATTTCTGAATTTGTTGAAGTTCTTGCTCCAGTTATTGAAGAAATTTTAAAAACAAATGAATTTAAAAATGTCACTTTAAATTTAGATACACAAAAAGAATTTACAGAAGCTAATTTAGAAACAATTAAATCAAATCTTACTGAGTTGTTAGCTGGAAAAGAAGATTTAGACGATTTAATTGATAAGGAAATAACAATTTCCTTTATTAAAAAAGAAGATGCTTTAGTAACATTTGATAGTGAAGATTCTTATAAGATAACTTTTTCAGCTAATTTTAGAGAAGCTAAAACTTTTGAAGAATTAGAAAATGCTTTAACGGCTGCTAAAACTAAAGAAATTAACACAATTTATGTTAATTCGGGCTTTACAGTTACTAGTCCTTTAAAAGTTGAAAAAGGTGTTACAATTATAGGTAGTGAAGACAATATTACTTTAACTGGAAATGGTTTAGCTAATATATTTGATGTAACATCAACTGGTGTTGAAATAAAAAAATTAAAATTAGAAGGTGCAACTAGTGCAATTACTGTTCAAAATGCTGCTACTTTAACGGTTGATAAACTTCAGTTTACTACTAATGAAGGTCCAGCTATTGAAGTTCTTGGTGGTTCTTTAACTGGTACAAACTTAACTTATAATGGTGAAAAATATGATTACCCTTTAGTTAAAGCTAATAATGGTTCAAATATAAATGTAACCGTTGGTGAAAGTAAATTGAATCCTACTAAAAAGGAAAAAATTATAAAATATTCCTCTGAAGGACCTGTTACAGAAAACGAAATAGGAGATAAAAAAGTTGATGATACTTCATATAATAGCCAATACACTAATTATTATTTAAATAGTGAAGTTGCTAATAGATGGATAAAAATGAGATTTGTATCTGATAGGTCAGTTACATCTTTCCCTACTACATATACATTGTATTATGATAAAGAAGAAAGTAGAGAATATGCACCAGAGCCAGCTGAAGATATTGAAGGTTTCACTAAGGTAACTGGTAAAGTTATAGTACATGAATTACGTGGTTGGAAATGTACTAACCCAAAACATGATTTTCATGAAAAAGGAAAAATAACTATACCAACCGAAGAGGTAACATATTATGCTGATTATATTGAAAAATATAATGAAAGCGTTAAAAAAGTAAGCGATGAAAGAGCTTTACAATCAGCCATTGCAGGAGCTGGACAAGAAGAAAAAACTGTCATTGTTCTTGAAAGTGAAATCCCTCTTACTAGTGTTCTTGATATTAATCAAAAGAATATAATAATAACGGGAGTTACTTCTGGTTCTAATGAAATAAAAGGTGGACTAAAAGGAAAAATTAAAGTTTCTGCTAATGATATTACATTTGAAAAAATTAAAGTTACAGGAAGTAATGAGTTAACAGGAGATAACCTTGTTGAGGTTGTTGGTACTGATTTTAGGTCAGACCATGTAACTTACAGTTCTGGTGAAGGAAATTATACAAATATGATAAACTTCAATACTACTGAAGAATCAGTTGAAACAATATTATATTTCAATAAATTTAATTTAAACAATGCTTCAGTTGGTATTAATTTTGAAAAAGAAGTAAAAGGAAATACAGGTTCTGAAAGAGATGGAGTTACTATAACTGGTAATGACTTTGACGATTCTGGAAAAGCTGTAACATTTATTAAAGTAAAAAATATTACTCCTAATACAACTTTAAATATTGCTCAATCTACTCTTCTAATGGGAAGTAATGATACTTATCTATTACAAATAAATTCTAGTCCTAGTACAACTAAAGAAAATTTCTATTTTACTAACATTTGGACTTCAAAGAGTACATGTGATGAAAAAAATAGAAAAATTAAAGTAAAAATTAATGAGTCTGAAGGAAAAGATGCTTCTGGTATAGTGTTAGAAGTTTATAAAACAGCTAGTACTAATAGTGTAAAAGTTGAATATGATGGCACTCCTACAGCTTATGCAACTGTTCAAAATAGAAAAGATGCTTAAAATTAAGATGTGATTTAGGTCACATCTTTTTTTAACTAAATTCTAACTTTTGACATTTAATTTTCTTTATGATAGTATAAAGGCTATTGTGATTGAAAGTTGAAGTGATACTATGAAAAATAGTTCAGAAATTAATTTTGGAATGAATAAAAATACTTATCATTTACTTTTTACTGATACGATTTATAATCGTTATTGTACTGAAGAAGAATTAAAACGGGTTTATGCTATTAATACAATAGAAGCTTTTACGATGTGTTCAAATAAAAAATTATTATATAAATTTATGAAATTATATTATAATTTAGAAAAAATGCGAATTTATCATATTGATTTTGATAGAATATCGTATAATTCTCAAAATTTTCAATATGAATATCAAGATAAAGATTTACTTTTAACCTTTTATATTATTACAGATATAATTCAAGTTAATGCTAAAATACGTCATGAATTAACTTCTAATAAAAGAGAAGGACAATGTCATTATGGAACTTTAATTCTTGGTAGAATGATAGCTAATTCAAAAGTATTAACTGGTTATTCTTATATAGGAAATAAAAAGATTTTTCATTCTGTTTTAGAAGTTATAGGAGATAATAAAAACTTAATTTTTGATTGGACTTTTAATATTTGTATGTTTGAAGAAGATTATTATAATTTAACAAGATTTACTAAAATATCTGAATTTGATAGTTCAAATATTATACCTGATTATGATATTTTAGAAAATATAGATATTGGAATTCGACCATATATAATTTTTCGTAATGAAATAATGCATGATTTAGAAAGAAATAGTTTTTTATTTGAGAAAACTAAAAAAAATTCATAAATGTAAAATATTTTAAAAAAAATAAAATTAAATTAAAAAAAGCTAAAATTAAGTAGCAAAATATTTTATTTTGTGCTAATATAATAATAGGTGATAATATGGTAAAGTTTTTTTGGATGCCAATTCAAATTTGGTATTATGTTATAATACCTATTATAGTTATTTTATTAGCTTATTTTTTATTTACAGTTGTATATCGACGTAAGAAAGATTCTTATTATTATGACTATGTAGTTGATTATGTATATAGCACACTTGGAATAGTTTTTTGTTCACTGTTGTTTTGTTTATTACTTGGTTATAGCATTGCAACTATTCAAATATTAATTACTAATAATTTATTTGAAAGGTATTATGTGCTTGGTATAATTTTAATTATTTTACCTATTGTTCCATCTTGTTTTTTAGTTTATGTAGTTAGAGTTTATATTAAAAATTTAAAACGAAAAGAAAGATTAGATGCAGCTTTAGAAGCTTCTAGTTCTAGCCTTGATATAGAAACCGAAGAAGTTGAAACTTCAAAACCTGAAGTAGAAATTGAAGAAACTAAACCTGAGCCAGAAGTTGCTAAAATACAAGCTTCTACTTATCAGGAAAGTGATTTTGAATTAAAAAAGAAAAAATAGTTAAGTTTTATAGCTTAACTATTTTTATATAACTCTTTTTTTAATTCATCTAAATTATTATACATTAATGTAAGATAGTTTTGATTTTGTTCTCTTTCTTCATCTGTTATATTCTGTAAGTTTTTAATAGTAATACTTTCAATTTCATTATTCTTAATTAAATCTTCAACTTCTGAAGTAAGTTCTGAATTTTCATAAACATAGAAATATTTGATTGTACCATCATTTATATAATTTTTAAATAAAGCTAAATTCTTTTCATAACTTTCGTTATTTTTATCAAGTGATATTACTTCAAGATTATATTTTTCTAAATAGAGAAGAGCATCACTATTGACAACAATTTTTTTATCAGAAGCATTTTCAATTGAAGTTTTATATTCAGCATCAAGAGTTGATAAATTAACTTTTAACTTTTCATATAAATCGTTTATATCTTTTAATAGATATTTATTAGTTACATATTCTGATAAACCATTTTTAATATTTTGAGAAATCATGAGTAAATTTGAAGGGTTTAACCAAAGTTCGTCTTCTTTATATTTATAGTCCATTCCAAATGTTGCATCAATTATTTTAATTTTTTTGTTGTTATTAAGAAAAGTTACTGCTTGATTAGAATCATTTGTTTTACCCATATAAATAAACATATCTTTACGACTATAATCTTTAATTTGCTTTTCTGTAAAAGAATAGTTATTAATATCAACACCGTCAGGGTAAATTTTAGAAACTAAAGAATTTTCACCATATAAATTTTGAATAACATATTCGAGTGCATAATTAGTTGTTATGATGTTAATATTTTCCATACTATCTCTTTTAAAAAGCGAACAGCCTGTTAATGTAAATAAAATTAAGAATATACATAATATTTTTTTCATTTTAGCACCTACCATAATTATTTTACTATTATTTTTTAAATACAGCAAGTTTAATATACAATTTTTTTAAAATAATGTTATAATATTCATATATCAATAATATATTTAAGAATATTAGTAGAAAGGTGACTTTATGAATGATGCAATTTTAAAGATTGGAGTAAAAATTAAAAATCAAAAACTTTTTGATACGGCTTTTGCCCATTCTTCATTTGTAAACGAGCATAGTTTAAAAAATGACTATGAAAGATTAGAGTTTTTAGGTGATGCAGTATTAGAATTAGTTGTAAGTGATTATTTATATAAAAATGTTAATATGGCTGAAGGTGATATGACTAAATTTCGTAGTTGTTATGTCTGTGAAAACGCTTTATATCAATATATGAAAGATTTAAATTTAATTAAGTATATAAAAGTAGGACAAGGAGAATTACATGAAGGTAATGTAAAGAAAGCCATTGTTGCTGATACCTTTGAATCATTGATGGCAGCTATTTATTTACAAGAAGGATATGAAAAAGTTAAAGAAGTAATTTTAAATATTATTGTTCCTTATATAAATAATCCTGATATTGTATTTTTCAATGATTATAAATCAACGTTACAAGAGGCATTACAAACTGATAAACGTTCTTTTGTATATGAAACTATTGATGAAACAGGGCCAGCTCATGATAAGAAATTTACTGTTGTTGTAAAAATTGATAATATTATATATGGAAAGGGAATAGCTCATAGTAAAAAAGAAGCAAGTCAAGAAGCTGCTCGAGTTGCTCTTACTAAATTAGCTAAAATGAAGAAATGAAAAAAATATTAAGAACTAAAAAGGGGTTTACTTTAGTTGAATTATTAGCCGTTATTGCTATTTTAGCTCTTTTAACTGGAATAGCAGTTCCAAATATTATTTCAACCATCAATAATCAAAATAAAAATGCTTTACTTGTAGAAGCTAGAAATATGGCAGCAACTGCTGAATATTTAGTTTCTTCAAATAAAAATTATCGTAATGAGATTGCAACGGCTGGTTCTAAAATATTTACCTTTGCTGAATTAAATTACAAACATGAATATGATAAAGATGTTAATAATGATACTTATGATACTAGTACTTATGTAAAAGTTTCCCTTGGTTCAACTGGTGCTTATCAAACTTATAATTCATGTGTTTGTATAATTTCTTCAAAATATGTAATTAATAATGGTTCAACTAAATATTGTGATACGAAAAATGAATGTATAAATGTAAAATCTTTAACTGGTATTGAAAGAGTTCAAGATAAATAAAGAAATATCTAAATTTTTAAAATTAAAGTCAAAAAAAATTTTTTTGACTTTTTTTATTTCTAAAACTTCTAAATTTACTAAATTTCTCCAAAAAAATATAGGGAATTTTGCTTTTTCAGCAATCTTTAATTTTAAAATTGCAAATTTAATTAAATTTGTATACAAAATGTAAATTTACAAAAGTTGACAAAAATTAAAACCTATAATATGATGTCTGTGTTGACCGGTTAATAGAAAGGAATGATGATGAAAAAGAACATCTTATTAATACTTGGGTTAGTTATATTTTGTATTCCAAATATTTGTCTTGCTAAAACAATCACGATTGATAATCAAGAGTATTCTACTTCAAGTATTATTCAAAATGAAAATTTTACTTATGATGCTGCTTTTAATACTTTAAAAATTAAAAATATGACTTTTAAAACTATTGAAACTGCAGAAGATTTAAAAATAATTTTAGAAGGAAATAATTATTTAACTAATTCAAATGTTGATAGCAATTATGCAGTAATTTCAGCTAATAGTCTAGAAATAACAGGAGATGGAACTTTAAGTGTCTCAACTACAGGGCGCTTTATAAGTTGCCTTAAGTTAGTTATTAATAATACAAATTTAAAAGTTAATAGTAGTGGAAATATATTTTCAAATAAACTTCCATCTGAAAATATAGGGTATGATACTATTATCAATAATTCAACACTTGAACTTGAAACATTAGAAAATGTTTTTAATCAATTAAATACTAACACTTATATAACTAACTCTAATATAAATGTTTTAAAAGCTAAAAAAGTTGATGGAGGAATTAATAAATTTTATATAATTAATTCTAAAATGAAAGTGGAAGAGGTTAATACTTTTTCATTCTCAGGTAATGTTTATTTAAATTGCAATAGTGATTTCTTTGTTCATGCTTTAAATAATAAATTACCTAATAAAAATTATTTTATTGATGCAACATTAAAAGCTTTAGAAAGTAGTGATGGTTCTACTTGGAATGATATTAACTCCAGTTCAAAACCTAATTATTTAAAAATATTTCCAGAAGAAGGAACTGGAACTTTAAATACAGAATTAAAAAAGTTTGAAGAAGAATTAAAAAATAAAGAAAAGGCTTTAAATTCTTTAGAAAGTGAATTACAAGAGAGAAATCAAGCTTTAGAAAATAAAAGTCAAGCTTTAAATGAACGTGAAAATAGTTTAAATTTAAAAGAACAAGAGTTATATGATAAAGAAAATAACTTGAATGAAAGAGATAAATTTTTAAATAATTATTCTTTAAAACTTCATGCTTATGAAGAAGAACTTAAAAATAAAACTTTAGAATTAGAAGAAGAGAGAAATAATTTAAACACTTTATCATCTGGTCTTATGTTAAAAGAAGAAGAATTAAATCAAGATACAATTAATTTAAATGAAGAAAAAAGCAAATTGCAAGAACTTCAAGAGCTTTTAAAAAATAAAGAATTAGAAATTGAAAAAGTAAAAGCCTCTTTAACAACTAGAGAAAAAGAATTAGAAGTAATTAATGAAAAATTAGCATTACTTGAAGAATATGAAACTAGCCTTCAAAAAAGAGAAGAAGAGATTACAAGAGAGGAGGAAGAAGATTTAACTTATCGTGTTAGTAATAATTTTAAAGATAATTTGGAAACTTCTAATATTGTAGAAGAACCTAAAAATTATTCAAAATTGATTTTCTTTTCAGGAATTTCCTTTCTAACATTTTTAGGACTATTAGCCTTGATATTTGTTTTAAGGGGGAAACATGAGAATAATCAATAAAGTGAAATTGTTTTTATATAGTAATAAAAAAAGAATATTTATGGTTTTAGTATTATTGACTTTAACTGCTGTTGTAACCACTTTATTTTTGAAAAAAACAACTTATAAAACTTCTCAAATTGTTTATGAAAGTGTTTTAAATGAAGAAAATTTGACAAAAGAAGAGGAAAAAACATTAGATTATCTTTATGTTGATATTAAAGGAGAAGTTCAACAGCCTGGAGTTTATTCTTTAGAAGAAGGTAAAAGAGTAGTAGATGCAATTAACAAAGCTGGAGGAATAACTGAAAATGCTGATACTTCTGTTTTAAATTTAAGTTTAGAATTAAGCGACGAAATGGTAATAATCGTTTATTCTAAAGAAGAAATAGCTAAATATGTACCTATTTCAGATTATTTAGAGAAAAAAAGTGAAATATGTCAGGAAGAGCCTAAAAATGATGCTTGTATAACTAATAGTAATTCAGAAATTGTAAGTAATATTCAAGAAGAAACAAAACTAGAAACAAAACAAGAAGATACTAAAGATAATAAGCAAACAGAAGTTAAATCTTCTAAAATAAATATAAACACAGCTAATTTGGAAGAACTTATGACTTTAAATAAAATAGGTGAGAAAAAAGCTGAAGCAATTATTGAATATCGTACTAAAATAGGAAAATTTAAAACTATAGAAGAAATTAAAAATGTAAATGGTATAGGCGATAAATTATTTGAAACAATTAAAGATAATATTACAATCTAATTGGTTTTTAATATTTCTTACATTATTCACACTTTCCTTGATTTTAAAAGAAAATTTAATAGAAACTAAAAGTAAATATTTAGGAAATGAAACAGAATTTATAGGTCAAATAATAAATTATAAAGTAAAAGATAATTATTATATAATAACTTTAAAAGGTAAAGAAAAATTAATTGTTTATTTAGATAACTTTAATTATAATCTTGGAGATACAATTTATTTAAAAGGGAAATTAGAAATTCCAAATCGTAATACTACTTTAAATGAATTTAATTATAGAGAATATTTAAAAAGAGAAAAAATCAATTATATTTTAGAAGCTAGTGATACTAAATTAGTTAAAAAGAACAATAATATTTTATATAAAATTAAAAATCAATTATTGATATATATGGACACTTTTGAAAGTAAAAATTATTTAAAATCCTTTATTCTCGGAGATACTTCTTATTTAGGTAAAAAAGTATATAATTCATTTCAAGATAATGGAATTTGTCATATTTTATCAATAGGGAGTACTCATATTACTTTTTTAAGTATTTTCCTTTATGCTATTTTAAAAAAACTAAAAATTAAGAAAAGTTTTTCTCAAAGTATCATACTTATAATAATATTTTTCTATTTGTTATTAACAGATTTTAATGTTCCTATTTTAAGAGTTTATTTATATATGATTATTTCTAATTTAAATAAAAGATTTAAATTAAATTTTAAACAAGTAAAGATATTTTATTTAACAACTTTGATAACTTTAATTTTTAATCCTAATTTTCTTTATCATAAGGGGTTCTTGTATTCTTATATAATTAGTTTTCTTTTGATTTTTTGTAAAAATTTATTAACAGGAAATTATTTTCAAAAACTTTTTAAAATATCTTTTCTTTCTTTTTTAGGAAGTTTTCCTTTAAATATTTATTTTAACTATAAAGTTAATTTATTAAGTATTTTATATAATTTTCTTTATGTCCCAATTTTTAGTATCATTATTTTTCCTTTAACGTTTTTAACTTTATTTTTTAAATTCTTTGATAAGGTTTTAGTATTTTTAATGGAAACGTTAATAAACTTATCATACTTTTTAAATAATTTAAATTTTTTAAGTTTGATTTTTAAAAAGCCCAGTATTCTTATTTTAATTTTCTATTTTATAATAATAATTTTTATTATTATAAAACATAGTAAAACTAGTATAATTATTTTAATTTTAACTTTGATAGTTCATTTTAATATTAATTATATTTTTCCTTATAACTTTTTCATGATACAAGATGTTGGACAGGGAGATTCACTTCTTATAAGCTTAAACAACAAAGTAATTTTAATTGATACTGGTGGTTTATATCAAAAAGAAATATCTGAAAAAATAGTGCAAGTTTTATATTCTTTAGGTATTTCACGAATTGATTATTTAATTCTTTCACATGGTGATTATGACCATATGGGAGAAGCAAGTAATTTAATAGAAAAAATTAAAATTTCAAATGTTGTTTTTAACAATGGTAATTATAATGAATTAGAATTAAAACTTATTGAAAAACTATTGCAAAAGAAAATAAAATATTATAAAGGTTTAAAGGAAATTAATTTTACTAATTATAAGTTAGAATTTTTAAATACAGGAATTTATGATAATGAAAATGATAATTCTTCCGTGATTTATTTTACATACAATGATTATAAATTTCTTTTAATGGGGGATGCTTCTTCTAAAAAAGAATTAGATATATTAAAAAAATATGCAATTGTAGATATAGATTTTTTTAAAGTAGGACATCATGGTTCAACAACTAGTTCTAATGAAAATTTTATAGAAACTATTAAACCAAAAAATTCTTTTATCTCAGTTGGTAAGAATAATCTTTATGGACATCCTAAACAAGAGGTATTAGATATACTTCATGATAGTAAAATTTACAGAACTGATTTAGATGGTAGTATTTTAGTTAATTTTAAATCTAAAAATTATGAAATCGTGACATTTCCACCTTAAAATTTTTAGTATATGTAATTAAATAATACATATACTAATAGTAACTTTTAATTTTAATAATGAGCGATATTAAAAAAAGTAACAATAATTTTAAGGCGCCATAGAATATAGTATGACGCTTAACGTGTTAAGCGTTTATATAGATGGAGTATTCCGGGAGAAAGAACAAGTTTTTGTTCTTTTTTCTGTGGTCAATTTCATATATTTTTTTATAGGTGAGATTGTGAAAAGAGTAATTTTGTTTCTTTTATTAATACTTATTATTTTTCCTCAAAATACTTTAGCTAAAAATATTTCTAAAGCAAGTATTGTATTAGATATTAATTCAGGAAGAATACTATATCAAAATAATAGTAATCAATCTTTATTAATTGCTTCAACTACTAAAATCATGACTTTTTTTGTTACTTTAAAATATGCTTATGATAAATTAGATAATGAAGTTACAGTTGGTGAAGAAGTTTTAAAAATGTATGGAACAAATATGTATCTTTCATTAGGAGAGAAATTAAAATTAAAAGATTTACTTTATGGTCTTATGCTTCGAAGCGGAAATGATGCAAGTGTTGTTATTTCAACTTATGTAGCTGGTAGTATAGATAATTTTGTTTATTTAATGAATGAAGAAGCTAAAAAAATTGGTATGCAAAATACGGTTTTTAAAAACCCCCATGGGTTAGATGAAGAAACTAAAAATTATTCAACAGCTTATGACTTAGCTATATTAACAAGATATTTATACTTAAATTATCCTTTATATAAACAAATTGCTGGTTCCAAATATTATGATTTTAAATCAAATTTGAAATCATATTCTTTAACTAATCGGTCAAAAATAATTTTTACTTATGACAATATTACAACTGCTAAAAATGGTTATACACCAAGTGCAGGTAAATCATTAGTTACAACAGCATCAAATAACGATTTAGAATTATTAATTGTAACTCTTAATGATTATAATATATATGAAAATCACCAAGAATTATATGATTATTATTTTAGTAAATATAAAAATACCAAAATTCTTGATAAAAAAAACTTTAAAGCTCCAAAAGGCTTATTTGAAACAGATTATTATATAGAAAATGATTTTTATTATCCAATTACTGATAAAGAAAATATAGATTTTAAAATCATTGTTGACGATAATAAAGATTATTTAGGTCATGTTGAAGTAAGACTTGATAACAAAGTTATTCATGAAGAAAAAATATATTCTAAAAAGATTAAACCTAAAAAGGAAAATTTTATTCAAAGATTTCTAAAATTTTTTAAAAATATTTTTAACTCAGGATAAAAACATGAAAATAATTTAAAATGTATAGCTATTCCTTATAAGATATAGGGATAATATATATTTTTTTA
>CANQYO010000022.1 GCA_947628095.1 uncultured Bacilli bacterium
ATAAAAAAATATATATTATCCCTATATCTTATAAGGAATAGCTATACATTTTAAATTATTTTCATGTTTTTATCCTGCGAATTTTATTTTGGCTATTTACAAATTTATCTTTATCTATTATAATTTAATTTGTAGGAAGCATTTCGGTTTTTAACTGACATGCCTACCTAATGTTTTGGTTTGGCATTAGTCTAAGACTGATGCCATTTTTATTACTAGAATTAATATAATTATTAGTAATATTATATCTCGTATTACAACCAAAACCCTGAATACAAAAGTTTTGACCTTCATATTTGAAACCTCCTTTTTATTATTCAAAATAATTTTAAAATAATAATAGGTAGGCAAACATCAGCAACCTAATTTGCTTCCATAGTTATTACCATAACATACTTTATTTATTAATGCAACACCTTGACATTTCCTTGAAAATCAAGGAAATTTACAGATTTCTAAATAAAATTAACTGAAGATTTAAAATTGAACTAAAAAACTAATTCAAACTTAAACCATCAGTTAATTTTTTTTGTTAATTTTTAATTTTTGGAAAATTTTTAAGAGAAAAATTTTTTAAAAAAAGTTTAAAAATTTATATATTATATAAAAAAATAAGTCAAATTCTGTCTACTTATATGTTAAGGTTTTATAAAAAATATCTCAATCAACTTTATTTTTTTTATAAGTTAGTCATTTACAAAAAAATTAGTATGTATTTGTGATTATCTCATATACTGAAAAAAACACTTTCTAGTAGAGTTAGATGTACTCCAAATTTTGTTTTGGTACATAATAACATTCGTTAGAGTGCCTTTTTTATTTTATCAATAGTACTAATAATAGTATAACTTCTAAAATAAAATGAATATTACTACAAATTAAAAATTGAGAATTTAAAAAAAAGAAACTTAGACAATATATCTTTAAGTTTCTTTTTATATCTCTTATTTTATATTTTTATTATTATTTTTTAAATAGTTTCATCATCATAATCAATTAAATTATTTTCTTTTACTTTAGCACTCGAAATAGTATCAAATTTCTTTTTAATCTTATCTGTTGTAATGCTAAATGCTTCAACATCTTTATTAACTGTTAAAATACTCTTTGATAACTTATCAAATCTTTCTTTAAAACGTCCAAACTCAATTCCTAATTTATTTAATTCTTCATGAATAATACTTGTATATTTATCACGTTCAATATTTTGCAAAATCATCATTATCATTGTTAAAGTAGAAATTAAAGTTGTAGGACTTGTAAGCCAAACACGTTTTTTATAAGCATATTCTACTAAATCAGAGTGATAAGCATTTATCTCAGCAAAAATAGCTTCGGCTGGAATAAACATCATAGCTTGATTAGCTGTTTCACCTTCAATTATATATTTTGAACTTATATCATCAATATGTTTTTTTACATCTAATTTGAATTGTTTAGTTGCTAAACTTCGCTCTAAATCACTTTTCTTTTTATCAACCATTGTACGATAATTTTCAAGAGGAAATTTAGAATCAATAGCTAAAGTTTTTAAAGGTGCTGGAGCAAAAATAACAGAATCAGCAATATAACCATTAGATAATTTATATTGAGTTTTATATATTAAATCATTCTTTTCACCAAAGATATTTTTTAAAATATTATAAAGGTTAACTTCTCCAAAAATTCCTCTCGTTTTTTTATCCGTTAAAATATTTTCAAGAGAAACAATATCAACTGATAAATTATCAATCTTTTTCTGAGCTTCATCAATTTTAGAAAGTCTTTCTAAAACATTGATAAAAGTTTTATTAGTTTTTTCAAAGTTTTCATCAATTCTAGTATTTACTTTATTATTAATTTCATTTAATTTAGTTTCTAATTTATTATTAACTTTATCAAAATGTTGTACCATTTCTTTAGATAAATTTTCTTTTAAATCACTAAAATCTTTATTAATACTAACTTCAAATTTACCTAATCTTTCTAATAAATCTAAAGTATCTTTATTATCTCTTACATTTTTATTTTTAATTAAAAGAATAATAGTTAAAATTATTAAGCAAGCTAAAAGACATATGATTATAATTTCAAAAATACTCATTAGACTTCTCCAATTACTGTGATTATCATTGGTCGACATTCAGTATGCTCATAAAAATATTTACCTAAATTATTTCTTATCTCTTGTTTAATATTATTATAGTCGACATAATTATTGCTAGTATTATTTTTAATAATTTGTAAAGAAATTACACTACTCTCTTTTAAAATGTCCATATTGTCTTTAACATAAATAAAACCTCTAGTTAAAATTTCTGGTCCTGCAAGAATTTTTTTAGTTTTCTTATCAAGAGTTGCTGTTACTAAAACAATTCCAGCTTCAGCTAACATTTCACGGTCTTTTAAAACTAATTCTCCTACATCATTTTGACTTTTTCCATCAATTAAAACTTCATCAATCTTTATTTGTTCTTTTGTATCTTCTAATTTTCCATTTACGAAAGTTATAACATCACCATTTTGCTTCAATAAAATATTTTCTTTTTTAATACCTAATTTTAAAGCTAAATTACCATTTTCAACTTGGTCTTTATAGTTTCCTTTAATTGGAAAATAATACTTAGGTTTCATCATATTAATCATCATCATTAAATCTTCTTTTGAAGGGTGAAATAATAAATGATTTTTATTTGATAAGGCTACAACATTGATTTTTTTTCTAGCAAATTCATCCATTATCATAACCATTCTTTTTTCAACTCCAAGATACATAGGTTCTGTTATAAAAATTGTATCATCAGGTTTTAGTTTAATGAATTTATCATTATCTTTTAAAATTCTTTCTAAATTAGCATATGGTTTCTCTTTTAAATCACTTATTAAAACAATAACTCCTTTTTCATTTAAACTAGACAAATCACCAATTTTTGTTTTATTGATATTTAAATATTTTAATTCTAAAGATTTATAAATAATATCTTGAAGAAGTTTTCCCATAATTACAATTTTACGATTAGTTTTTGAAACTTCATCAAATATTTCTTGAATTCTATAGATATGAGCTGGTAAAACACTCATGATAATTCTGTTTTCATTATCATGTAAAACACTTCGAATAAATGATGCAACTCGATGTCTTGGACTTGTAAAACCATCATTTTCAGCATACATAGATTCAGTCATTAGACATAATACATTTTGTTTTCCAATATAAGCAAGACGACCTATATCACATGAAAAATGATTAGTCATAGTTGGGTCAAAGATAAAATCTCCACTATAAACAATACTACCATCTGGAGTATTTAAAACATATAAAGTACTATCAGGAATTGAATGTGTTACTTCAATTGGAAAAATACTACATTCACCAAAATCAATTTTAGAATGGGCTTTTATTTCTCTTAAATTATTAGCAGTCACATTATCAATAGCTAATTGTATTTTAAGTATTTCAAGTGTATATTTAAGACCATAAATTGGAATATTAGGTAAGTCCATAACAATATCTGAAATAGCTCCTATATTTGATTCATGACCATGAGATAAAAATATACCTTTAATTCTTTTTATATTTTCTTTTAAGTAATCATAACATGGAATAATATAATCAATTCCAAGTAATCTATCTTTAGGGTATTTAAGACCAGCATCAAATATAAAAATATCTTTATCTACTTCACAGACATACATATTTTTACCATCTTCATTTAAACCACCTAAAGCAAATAATCTAATTTTACTCATAGAACCTCCTTCTTTATTAGTTTTCTAAATTCTTTTTTATTATATCATAAATTATTATATTTGTTTCTTTATTAATACGATAAAAATAGGGTTCTACCTAAGTAGTTCCCTAAATTGTTAAAACCTAGTAACACCTAATTTCTTTTTCATACTTTCATATTTCATTTTAGCTAATTCACGAGATTTTTTTATTCCTGTATCTAAAATACTCTCTAATTCTTTACTATTAATTAACTTTTCATATTTCTTTTGAATACTAGCAATATGATTACTTGTAACTTCAGCAACATATTTTTTAAATTCTCCATAATTTGAAGTTTGAAATTCTTCTTCAAGCTCTTCAATTTTTCTTCCTGTAATACTTGAAGCAATTATCAATAAATTAGATATACCTGGTTGATTTTCTGGGTCATATTTAATAGTTTGACCACTATCAGTTGTTGCTTTCATAATCTTTTTATAAATATCTTCAGGCTTATCAAACATACTAATTACACCTTGAGGGTTTTCTTCTGATTTACTCATCTTCTTGGTTGGGTCTTTTAAATCTTTTATTTTTACTACTTTTTCATTTAAAATAGGTTCAGGCAAAACAAAAGTTTCCCCATATTTGTTATTAAAACGAAGCGCAATATGACGAGCAAGTTCTACATGTTGCTTTTGGTCAATTCCAACTGGAACATAATCAGCATCAACATAAAGAATGTCTGCAGCCATTAAAACTGGATATGTTAATAACCCAAGAGAGAAATTTGTATGCTCTTTACTTTTTTCTTTAAATTGAATCATACGGGAAGCTTCACCATAATAAGTAGTACATTCAAGTAAATAAGAAATAGCAGGAATATACTCATTTTCAGATTGAATATAAATTGTATTTTTACTTGGGTCAATGCCACAAGCAATATACATAGCAACAAATCTTCGAATACGTTCTTTTAAAAGTTTAGGGTCTTGATAAGTTGTTAAGGCATGTAAATCTGCTACAAATAAATAAGAATCATAATTTTGTTGAAGTTCTACCATTTGTTTTATAGCTCCAAGATAATTTCCTAAAGTTATTTCACCAGTTGGTTTTAAACCTGTTAAAATTCTTTTCATAAATTTCCTCCTGTGATTATTTTTATATTTTTTATATAATGTCTTTTGATAATTTATTTAATAATTAAACTATTTCCCGTCATTTCTTTTGGTTTTTCAATTTCTAAAATTTCTAAAATAGTTGGACTGATATCAGATAAACGACCATTTCTTAATTTAACATTTTGATAATTTACAAGTGCAAGTGGTACTAAATTATTTGTATGAGCTGTATTCTTAGTACCATCAGCATTTATCATATGTTCAGAATTTCCATGGTCAGCCGTTACTATCATAGCATAATCATGCCTAAAAACAGCATCTAAAATATTTGTCATACAACTATCAAGAGCTTCTAGTGCTTTAATACAAGCATCTAAATTACCTGTATGCCCTACCATATCAGGGTTGGCAAAATTTAAAACAATTAAATCATAATAGTCTTTTTCTATTGCTTCAATAACTTTATTGGTAACTTCATAAGCTGACATTTCAGGTTTTAAATCATAAGTTTTAACATCTTTAGGAGATGGAACTAAAATTCTATCTTCTCCTTTATACTCAGTTTCACTTCCACCATTTAAAAAGAAAGTTACATGAGCATATTTTTCAGTTTCCGCAATTCGTAATTGCTTAAGTCCATGTTTGGAAACTACTTCCCCTAAAGTATTTTTTACTTTTAAAGGTTTATACATGATATTAACATTTTTAATTGTTGCATCATATTCTGTTATACATGTATAATATAAATCTAACTTTTTAGTTTCAAAAAAATTAAAATCTGAATCAACAAAAGAACGAGTTATTTCTCTAGCTCTATCAGGTCTAAAATTATAGAAAATAAGAGCATCTTTCTGTTCAATTAACCCATTAGTATCTACAATAATGGGACTCATAAATTCATCTGTCGTATTATTATAGTACTTTTCTTTAATAGTTGCAAGTAAATCTTCTGTTTTTTCCCCAACACCTGAAGTTAATAAAGAATAAGCTTTGAAAACTCTTTCATAACGTTTATCACGGTCCATTGCATAAAATCTACCTATAACACTAGCAATTGTTCCAACTTTTAATTCTTCTATTTTCTTAGTAAGTTCTTCAATATAGGAAATTCCACTAGTTGGACTAGTATCTCTACCATCTAATATAACATGAATATAAACATTCTCAAAATTTAGTTTTTTACAAGCATTTAAAATAGCAAACAAATGATTAATATGACTATGTACTCCACCATCTGATAAAAGACCTAATAAATGTAACTTTTTATGATTTTCTTTAGCATAAAGAATTGTTTCCTTTAAAACTTGATTATTATAAAATTCTAAACTTTCAATATCTTCATTAATTTTAGTTAAACTCTCTTTAACAATACGACCAGCTCCAATATTCATATGTCCAACTTCACTATTACCCATTTGCTTGTCAGGAAGTCCAACATCAATACCAGATGCTTTTATTTCAGTTCGAGGAAATTTTGTAAATATTTTATCAAGTGTTTTAGTATTAGCTAAATAAACTGCATTCCCTTTTTTATCTTTACTTATTCCATAACCATCTAAAATTGTTAAAATAACTTTTTTCATTTTTTAAGTCCTTTAATTCCTTTTAAACCTTTACTTCCACTTCCAGAGAACCCTTCTAAAATATTAGTACTAAAGGTACTAGTTTTAGCTTTTTTATTTTTATAATCAACAATTCCTAAACTAATCATATCTTCTAAAAGTTCAGTATATGGTTTACTTGTCTTTTCCCATAAGTAAAATGAAAGAGAACCAGGAATACTATTTATTTCATTTACATATGCAACTTTTTCTTTAGTATCAATTAGAAAATCAATTCTGGCTACACCACTTGAATTAAGACTTCTAAAGGTTTTAATTGCCATATTTCTAATATCTTCTTCAATATCTTTTTCTATTTTAGCTGGAATAATTCTTTTAGCACTTGCCATTCCTTGAAGTTTTCCACCTTTTCCTCCACCCATATATTTATCTTCATAAGTTAAAAGTTCATGACTAGTTCCTACTTCTTCAATAACACTTAATTCTTGATGCTCATAATTACCAAGAACACTTATATTAACTTCTTTTAAATTAGTAATCATTTCTTCAACTAAAATTTTAGTATCATATTTTATAGCTTCTTGAATTCCTTCACGAAGTTCAAGTTCATCATGACATACAGTAATTCCTACACTTGAACCAAGAGTTGCTGGTTTAACAATTACAGGATAACCTAATTTTTCAATATCATGAATAACTTTTGAAGCATCATTCATATAATCTGTATCAAAAAACCATTTGTATTTTACAACATTAACATTATTTTCTTTAAGTATTTGTTTCATGAATATTTTATCTTGTCCAACTACACTAGCATAAACATTACTTTCAGCATAAGGAATACCAATTGTTTCAAGATAACCTTGTAAAGTTCCATCTTCTCCATTAGTCCCATGCATAATTGGTAAAACCATATCAATTTCATTTACAACTGATTTAAATAAACCTTTTTTATTTTGAAGTAAATATCTACCATCACGATTATATAAAACTACTTCTTTAGCATATCTTTTAAGTAAATCAATATCACTATAAATATCAATATCTAAAAGCATCTTTCCTGTATACCATCTACCATCTTTAGCAATATAAATAGGTACAACTTCATATTTAAGTAAATCAATTTTATTAATAGCTTGAATAGCTGTAATTATACTAACTTCATGCTCAACTGACCTTCCACCAAAAATAACGCCTAATCTAATTTTCATTTTTTTTCACTCCTTCACTATAAATATCAGGTAAATCATTTTCAAATAAAGCATAGACTTCTTTATCATTTTCACGATTTCTAATTTTTTCAAGTTCTAAATATGCATCTACTACTTTATTTAAAATTATAATTTTATCTTTTTTAAATTTCTTATCTAAAATTCCTTCTTTAATATCTTTACAACGTTTTTCACCAATCAAAATAACATAATCTGCTACTTCTGCAATTCTTGTTCCAAATTCATAATTTAATTTTTTTTCATCACTACCAAGTTCAATCATTCCTGGAGTTACAACAACTTTAATTCCATCCATCATTTTTAAAACATTAAGAGCATTTTTAGCTCCAATAGGATTAGAATTATAAGCATCGTCTATCATTGTGATATTATTTAATTTTTTTATTTCTAATCGATGTTCAACCGGCATAATTGATTTAACTTTTACTATCATATCAGGAATTGATACTTTAAGTTCATTACCAAGTGCAATACTTGCTAAAATATTATAAACATTGTGAACTCCTAATAATTTTGTTTCAACATGATATTTCAAATCTTTATGAATAACATCAAAGTTCATTCCTTTACTATTACTTTTTATATTGGTTGCATAAAAATCAGCTTCTAAGTTATCAATTCCAATCCAAATAATTTTTACTTTATTTTTAAGTTCATTTTTAACATAAGCGACTTGATAGGAATCGTCTAAATTTAAAACACAAGCTCCATCCTCGTCAAGTGACTCAATAAGTTCAAACTTTGTTCGGCATATATTATCACGAGATTTAAAAGTTTCTAAATGTGCTTCTCCTATAACTGTTAAAATTCCATATTTAGGTTTAATAAAATCACACATATTTTTAATTTCACCTGGAACATATGCTCCCATTTCCGCAATAAAAACTTCATCAAACTTATCTAAATGATTATTAATCGTAATCATAAGCCCATAAGGTGTATTTAAATTTTTAGGAGTTGGACGAGTTATGTATTTACAAGATAAAATATGACTTAAAATATTTTTACTACTTGTTTTTCCATAACTTCCAGTTATTCCTATAATTTTTAATCTATTCATTGAATATAATTTTCGACGAGCTTTATTGAAATAATAATAGTAGACCATTTTTTCAATCGGTTTATTAATTATATTAATAAGATAAACAAAATAATAATTTAAAAGAATTGTTAAACAAATTGGAATTACTAAAATACCTGAAAATTTAGTAATTAATAATAAAGCAACTAATAAAAAGATTATTAGAAATTCCGTTAAATAAAGTCTTTTTATTCTACTAGTTATATTAAATTTTATTTTATTTTGATTATTAAGATTTTTTTTATATTCATCATAAATACCAATAGCATAAATCAATGTAATTGATAAAAATATAACTTCAGCAATAAAAGATTCATCGGAAAAAAACAAAAAAATTATAAGTAAAAATGGCAAAAAATCAACAGAATTAAAACATCTTTCTTTATTTCTTGAAATCCATCTTATATAACGATTATTTTCATTGTATAAATTTTGTTGTAACATATATAAAGCAGTTCTACTTTTATAAAAAATATAAATTAAATAAATAAAAATAAATATATACATAAATTCCTCCTATATAAAATGTTCTAGAATACTAACAACTTGAACTAAATTTTCTAAATAACAATAATGCGTACCATTTAAAGTTATTAAGGCAGCATCTTTTAACATACTTTCTAAAACTTTAGCTTCACTTAAAGGAACTGCTTCATCTTGATTACCCCAAATTAACAAAGTTGGAGCTGTTATTTTTTTTATATCATTTTCTAAATTTGCATTTACCGTTTTAACTAAAACTTCTCGCATAATTCCTGTTGCTGCTCTATAATCACTACTACCCATATGTTTTTTCATATATTCGGCTAAACCATCTAATATTTTTATTTTTTTCAGTTGTTTCAAAGCTTTTACTTTTAAACTTTTTTTCTCATTACTTCTAAATGGGCTTCCCATTAAAACTAATTTATTAACTTCATATTTAGCTGCATAACAAATTGCTACTCTTCCTCCAAAGGAATGACCAATTAAAGTTGGCTTATGAATATCTAATTCTTCTAAAAAGTCATGTAAAAGATTAGCATAATCATAAATAGTATAAGCAAAATCAGGCATTTCGCTACCACCAAAACCAGGAAAATCGATAATTGTTATTCTTCTTTTATCACATAAATTATTACCAAGTGGTTCCATCATTTTTATATTTTGTCCCCAACCATGAAGTAAAATGACATCGCAACCTTCTCCATATTGAACATAATTAATATCTAAATTCCGTACTTTTTTTATCATAATATAATCCTCTCATACATTATACCATATTTTTAACGGAATTTATTAAAAAGCCAATTTAATTTTACATCTTTGGACATAGAGACATTCTAACTTTTTTCATTATCTTATTTTTTGATTATTCAAGACATTACTATTCTTTTAATTTTTTTATGCTTTCTTTTTTTTATATATTATTTATAAGTATCAATCTATTTTTTCTTGATACTTAATTTTATTCTTAGCTATTGAATTTTTAATTTAAAAACCTCATCTCTTTTAAAAAGAAACAAGGTTTAGTTAATTTTTTATTATTTATTACTTTTTAGACATTTAAATTTAACTTTTTTAGTTATTTTATTTTTCTTTACTAAATAAAAATTATCAGAAACATCTAATAAAACCATATCTGTTTTGGAATCTGAATAAAAATTATGCATTTTTTGCTTAGGAAAGATTTCTTTATATTTTTTACATTTCACGATACCATAGCAATTTTCACCATTAAATTTACCAGTTTTCTTATCAACAGAAGAAGCAATTAAGGTTTGAATATTATTTTTACTACAAAATGGTTTTAATAAAAAATATGGTGAAGCTGATATTACAACATCATTATTTTTTTGATTTTCTAAATACCATTTCTCAAGACTACGTTTACTCCAAAATTCTTCTACTTCTAAATCAATATTTTCAATAGAAGATAAAATACTAAACATTTTTTCTTTTGCTTCAATTTTAGTATGAAACTTTAATTTATATAAAACATAATAAACTGAGAATGTTAAAAGATGTGAAAATTTCTTATACTTTTTTACTAAAAATAAATAAAATTCTACACTACTATCTTTATGATATATTGTCTTATCAAAATCATAACCATTCATATTACTACCTCACTATAATATATATATAATTATAAAAAATGAAAATGCTATTAATACTGATGATACTAAAAGTAATTTATCACCAGTAATAACTTCAACAGGGTCTCCATAAGAATTTGAATTATCAATATCTAAATTATACTTCATTGTCCACATAATTACAAAAGGAACAATATAAATTAAATATTTATTATCCATATCAATTGTCCATAAAGAAAAGAAAACCATAGTAAGAGTTAAAAACATATATAAATTTTGATTTAAATATTCTTTAGAATAAAATTTTAAAACTTTTCTAGTAGAATTTCCATTTTTATTAAGCTCATTTCTTCTTTTACCAATAGACATATACAAAGCGCCAGTTAAAATTGTTAAATATAACCAATTAGATATTGGAATATTTAATAAAACTCCACCATATAAAATTCTAATCAAAAAACCAGAAGATAAGATTATAACATCTAAAATTGGTTTTTCTTTAAGTCCAAAACTATATGCTAAATTTAAAAGTAAATATATGCATAAATATATACAAGAAACTTTATTAGCAACCAAAAATATATTTATTAAAATAACAATAATAAGTAATATAATAGCAAAAATAATAGCATTTTTAATACTAATTGTTCCTTTAGCTAAAGGTCTTTCTTTTTTCTTTTCATGTTTTCTATCATTTTCAATGTCATTAATATCATTAATAATATAGATAAAAGAAGAAACTAATGAAAATAATATAAACCCCAATATTCCTACATATAAATAATCAAGATTAAAAATATTTCCTGAAAAGAAAATTGGTAAAAGGACTAAAAAATTTTTTAAATAATGTTTTGGTCGCATCAATTTTAGATATTCCATAATTCACAAACCTTTCTAAATTAATTTTTTTAAATTTAATTTTTTAAATTTAATTTTCTTTAGCCTCACAAGATAATGAATCCATTCCCAAAATCTCATAATGTTTGGTAATTTTACAACTACCATCGTTAATTTCTTTATAAACTACACCATTTTTATTAAGTAATTCCTTACGAATAACTTTTTTATATACGTGTTCATCTAAAAGTTCACCTTCATGACATTCTGTTAAAAACAATTTATCACCAGATAACGTTTTTAATTCGGCAATTTCACTATTTAAATCTAAATTAACTTTTACAGTTCTTTTAAACTTTAAAGCTCCTAAAAAGAAAAGATTAAATACATAAATAACTATAATTAAATAACATAAAATATTTTTAAAATCTTTCTTCGTCCAATCACGATGAAAAAATAAAAGTAAGAATAAAGGAACTAAATACATATATGGAACATATCTTGCCCACCAAGTTGCAGGGTTGATATAAAATATTATCAATAAAATAAGTAAGAAAAAGATTTCAGGATAATACTTTTTAATTAGTTCTTTTAAATTTTCATTTCTGATTTTGGTAATAATTTTAGGAATACACAAAATTAAAATAATAATTAAAATTAAAACCATTAATTGATAAGTTTTACCAAATCCTAATCTAGTATCAACAGAAGCGGCTGAATAAAAATCTTTAAGTGTTATTTTATAAAAAGGTACAATTTTGCAATTTGAAGAAGTATAATCGCAGACAAAAGATTTAAGGAAAGCTTTTATATTTCCATCATTTTTATGTATAAAAACAGGTGTAAAAGCTGTAATTATATCAATTTTATTCTCTCCAACAATTGGGTAACCTAAATTCTTATGATAAATATAATTAGGTAAATACGTATTAGCTGCTGGAATTAAAACCAACGAACCAATTAACAAAATACTTAATGCTATCTTTTTAATCTTGACCTTTTTAATAAACATATAGAAAATTATAAAAACTGCTATTAAAAAGGCATAAAGAGCTCCATTAAATTTAATATTAGCTAATATACTTAAATACATAGAAACAATAAAAATTGAAAGATAACTATTATTTTTCATTTTAGTTTTTAAAAACCAATAAAAAATTAAACTTAAAGATAAAATACATATTCCTAAAACACCATCATTATAATATGTAAAAAATTGACCAACAGAAATAAAATTAAAACCTAAAATTAAACTAACAATAAATGATAAGAAAGGTTTAAATTTCAATTTTCTTAATATATGCATAGTTAAGAAAAAAGCCGAACAAGAAATAATTAAGTTAAAAGAAGCACCTGCTCCTAAAGCACCAAATACTTTGTAAAGAACCCCAGCATATATCCAAATAAATTTAGGATAATGAGAACACCAAATACGAATATCTTCTCTATGTTGATATAAAGGATTCCAACCATTTTTAAGTTCTACCACTGATGGCATATGATATGACCAACCATCCCAAGTATAATCAAGCAAGAAAGAACTCATGACAATACATAAAGCTAAAAGTAATAAAACAAAAATAAAATTTTTATAAAAACTTTTTTTATCTGAGGCTTTATAAAAAAAGAAAAAATAGAAAAATACCCATAATAGTAAAGCTAAAATAAAACCAAATATATTAATACTAATATGAAATATAAACAAAAAACAACTAGTAAATGCTACAAAAAATATAAATCCTAAAGTTAAATAACATAATCTTAAAAAGTAATATTCGTCCTTCTTATTAAAAAAATTATTAAATAAATTATTTATTTTTTTAAATACATTCTTCATAAATTTCTCCTAAATTAATTTTCAACTAAAAAAATGCTCAAAATAATTGACAAGCAGTTGTCAATTATTTTGAGCACTATAATATACTTTTTTTAAATTATTTAATAGGAAAATATTAGATACTAAACTTAGTACCCCCCCCCCAGGTTGAGTTACACTTAACTTTTATTTCTAATAAGTTTTTCATAATACCCACTTCTCCTAACATTTTTAATTATATATTATTTTTTTACTTTATGCAAATAATTTTTCTAATATTTCTACTATTTCAAATAGTTTTTATTTTTTAATTTTTATTTTAGTATTATTTACAATTATACATTTTTAATAACTAAAAAATATTAATTTAAATTTATCTTGATTTTTTTAATTATTTTTCTTATTCTTTAATTAGGATTAATTTATTTTTTAGTATGTCGCCTATTAACTTCAATTCGTGGAACGCTAATGCCAACGAGTTTGTAGTCAATCCGGCTGGTGAGTGGAACGGTTGGGGTGTCAATGGTACGCATGGCGTGCGCTAGATTTTAACTAAATCTTTACAAATAGAATACGTTTTATTTTAAAAGAGGTTAAAAACAAAATTAGTCCTTGGGATGTTCCCTAAAAAGAAAATATAATCATTAGATAATTAATTATTTAAAAAAAAGATTATATTAAAAGACAGATAGTAATTTCTGTCTTATTTTTTAGAAACAAATTTTGTAAATTTATTATATTCTGAATTTTCTAAATTTGTATCACTTAATTTTTCAAATAAATTCTTTTGTTCACGACTTAATTTATCTGGTAAAACAACTTCAAAGATAATATACATATCACCAGTTCTACCAGTATTGGCATTTTTAACACCTTTTCCTTTGATACGTTGTTTATCATTTGTATTAGTTCCAGGTTTTATATTTAAAGTAACAATTGAATCAAGAGTTCTAATATCTTTCTTACATCCTAAAACGGCATCAGTTATCGTAATTGGAACATTTAAATAAATATCATCACCATCACGTTTAAAAAATTCATGTCCTTTAACATTAAATTCTAAATATAAATCTCCTGGCGCTCCTCCATTAGTACCAGCTTCGCCTTTACCACTTACACGAAGACGCATTCCTGTATCAATTCCACTTGGAATACGAACGGTAATTGTACGATTTTTCTTAATACTACCTCGACCATTACATGTCGTACAACGACTTTTAAATATTTTACCTGTTCCATTACAATTTGTACAAGTTGTCTTAGATAAAAAGGAACCTAAAATCGTTCTTTGCTCAGTAGTAATTGTTCCACTTCCATGACACACATCACATGTCATTTCACCATGTCCACCAAGTCCATGACAATCTTCACAAGTAACACTAGTATCAATTTTAATATCTTTTTCGCATCCAAATACGGCTTCATCAAAAGTTAAATTCATATTATATAGTACATCATCACCGCGCATTTTACTATTTCGTCTTCTACTACCAGAGGAAAAACCAAAGCCACTTCCAAACATATTACCTAAAATATCGTCTAAATCAACATCAAAACCTGAAAAATCAAAGCCACCGAAACCACCGCCAGCTCCACCATTTTCAAAGGCAGCATGTCCAAATTGGTCATATTGTTTTCGCTTATTACTATCTGATAAAACTGCATATGCTTCTTGAACTTCTTTAAATTTTTGTTCAGCATCTGGCTCTTTATTTAAATCTGGGTGATACTTTTTAGCTAGTTTTCTAAAAGCACTTTTTATTTCATCATCGGTTGCAGTCTTACTAACTCCAAGTACCTCATAATAATCTCTTTTATTCATAACTTTCCCTACTTCCTATAAATTTTCTCTGAATTCTTTAATAGTCTCCTTAAAAAATTCCATAGCATCATCAATAAATTTAGGATTGTTTACATCAACATCAGCAATTAACAATTCTTCACTTGGGTACATTGAACCACCTGTCTTTAAGAAATTCAAATACTTCTTAACTGCTTCTTCACCTTTAGTTTCAATATCATGAACAATCTTACAAGCAGCTGATAACCCAATTGCATATTTATATACATAAAAATAATAATAGAAATGTGGAATACGCATCCATTCATATTTTATTAATTCATCTACAATAACATCTTTACCAAAATAATCACATACCAATTTATAATACTCTTGACTTAAATATTCACTAGTTAAAACAATTCCTTTTTCATGTGCCTCATACATATTTTTTTCAAATTCAGCAAACATTGTTTGTCTAAAAATAGTTGCTTTAAATAATTCTAATAACTTATTAAGTAAAAATAACTTCTCTTTTTTATCTTCAGTATTTTTTAATAAATATTTAACTAATAAAAGTTCATTAACAGTTGAAGCTACCTCAGCAACAAATATTTGATAACTAGAATTATTAAAAGAATTATTTTCACAAGAATATAAAGTATGCATAGAATGACCAAGTTCATGAGCAAGAGTTGTAACATCATTATATCTACCTTCAAAATTTAAAAGAATATACGGGTTGGTGTCATAAAAACCACTAGAATATGCTCCTCCTCTTTTACCTTTATTATTATATATATCAATAAAGCGTTCATCAAAAGCTCGATTTAATTTTTTATTATAATCACTTCCTAAAACACTAAGAGCATCAAGAACAATATTTTTAGCTTCCGTAAATGTATATTCTTTTGATATATCTTGAACCATATTGGCATATGTATCATATAAATGCATTTCAGAAAGTCCTAAAACTTCTTTTTTCAAAGCATAATAGTCATATAAAATTGGTAAATTTTTTCTAACTGTTTTAATTAAATTATCATAAACTGAAACTTTAATATTATCAGAAAATAAGCTTGCTTCAATACTGGAATTATATTTTTTTATACTAGCAATTTTGGAATTTGCCTCAACATTATATCGAAAGGTATCTCCTATGGTATGTGAAAAATTACTATATGTTTTGAATAGTTTTTCAAAAGCTTGACGTCTTACTTCACGATTATCAGATTCAATAAAAATTGTATAATTACTTTCTGTAAATTCTACTTCCTTACCATCTACTAAAATATTTCCAAAAGTAAGGTCAGAATCAGTTAAAGATTCATAAATATCAGAACTTGCATTAAGTGATTGACTAAGTAAAGTTATAATTCTTTCTTCATTTTCATTTAAAACATGAGGTTTATATCTAAATATATCTTCAAGATTATGTTCATATTGTTTTAACTTAGGTTCATCTTGATAAAATTTCTGAATTTTTTTGTAGTCACCTTTTAAAAACTCTGGTGTAACAAAATCAGTATGAGAAGCAAATTCAGTCATTAAATTTGCTATTAAAACTGTTAACTCTCTTGTTTTATCATTAGTTGTATCAACATCAAAACTTAAATTAGCATAATAATACAATTTATAAAGTTTTCTAGTTAATTTATCATTTGTTTGTAAAAACTCTAATAAAGTTTGGGCATTTTCTAAAAGTCTACCTTTATATTTTTCTAAAGTTTTTATCTCTTCTTTTAAACTATTGTAATCAGTATAAAAATCATCCAAATTTTTATAAATTGGTGTTAAATCCCAAGTATCTTTTAAATCAATTTCACTTCTTTTCTTTTGTTTCACTTTTTTCTCCTTTTAACTATCAGAAAGTCCTAGATTTCTAGGACTTCTCATATATTATTTTTCTTCGTATTCAGCATCGCTTACATTGTCATCTTTTTTGGAATCTGTATTTGTATTATCTTCACTTTCATTAGTGCCTTCTTGATTTACACCTTCATACATTTTAGCACCCATAGCCATTAATTTTTCTTGTAAAGTATCTTTCTTAGCTCTTATTAAATCTAAATCATTCTTATCTAAAGCATCTTTAAGTTCCTTAACTAAATTTTCAGCTTCTTCTTTTTCTTCTTTTGTAATCTTGTCACCTAAATCTTTAATCATTTTTTCAGTTTGGAATACAAGTTGCTCAGCTTCATTTTTAAGGTCAGCTTCTTCTTTACGTTTTTTATCTTCTTCTTTATTAGCTTCAGCTTCTTTCATCATACGGTCGATTTCTTCATCTGATAAGTTAGTATTTGAAGTAATAGTAATTGATTGTTCTTTATTAGTTCCTAAATCTTTAGCTGTTACATGAACAATTCCGTTAGCATCAATATCAAATTTAACTTCAATTTGAGGTACTCCACGAGGAGCTGCTGGAATTCCTGTTAATTGGAAATTACCAAGGGTTTTATTATCACTGGCCATACTTCTTTCACCTTGTAAAACATGAATATCTACGGCAGGTTGATTATCAGCTGCTGTTGAAAATACTTGTTGTTTACTAGTTGGAATAGTTGTATTTCTTGGAATTAATACAGTCATAACTCCACCAAGTGTTTCAATACCAAGAGAAAGTGGTGTAACATCTAATAAAACAATATCATTTACTTCACCAGTTAAAACTCCACCTTGAATAGCTGCACCCATTGCAACTACTTCATCTGGGTTAACTTCAAGACTTGGTTCTTTTCCAAGTTCTTTTTTGATTAAGTCATAAACCATTGGAATTCTTGTTGAACCACCAACAAATATAACTTTATCTATATCATTTTTAGTTAATTTAGCATCTTTTAAAGCATTTCTTACAGGTGTTAAAGTAGATTCAATTAAATCTCTAATTAAATCTTCAAATTTAGCACGAGTTAAACTCATATCTAAATGAAGTGGACCTGACTCATTTTGAGAAATAAATGGAGCAGAAATTTGAGTTGTAGTCATACTACTTAAATCTTTTTTAGCTTTTTCACTTATTTCTTTTAATCTTTGCATAGCCATTTTATCTTTAGATAAATCAACACCCGTATCTTTTTTGAATGTATCAATTAGATAATCCATAATACGATTATCAAAATCATCTCCACCTAAACGGTTATTTCCAGCTGTTGACTTAACTTCAAATACACCATCACCAAGTTCTAGAATAGAAACATCGAATGTTCCTCCACCAAGGTCATATACTAAAACTGTTTGACTTTTATCTTGTTTATCAAGACCATAAGCAAGAGCAGCAGCTGTTGGTTCGTTGATAATTCTTTCAACTTCAAGACCAGCGATTTTACCAGCATTTTTAGTTGCTTGACGTTCAGCATCATTAAAGTAAGCTGGAACTGTAATAACTGCCTTTGAAACAGTTTCTCCTAAATATTTTTCAGCATAATCTTTGATATAAGAAAGTATCATAGCACTTATTTCTTCTGGAGTATATTTCTTTCCTTCAAGTTCTACTTTCTCACTTGTTCCCATTAAACGTTTAATACTACTTTTAGTATTTGGATTAGTAATTGCTTGACGTTTTGCAGCATCACCTACAATTCTTTCTCCATTTTTAAAAGCAACAACACTTGGAGTTGTACGATTTCCTTCTGGATTTGGAATAACAGTCGCACTTCCTCCTTCTAAAACAGCAACACAACTATTAGTTGTACCTAAATCAATTCCTATAATTTTACTCATATATATTACCTTCCTTTCAATTATCTAATTTTTGTTTCTTCTTGATTATAAACATTAATCATAGCTTCTGCAGCTGAAGTTAAATTCTCATAACCTAACTTTTCAACATTTCTTAAAAACTTATTATTTACTATCTCACGTTCAAGTGGACTTAAAGTTTCATAAAGTTGTTTGAATTCTCTTTCTAGTTCACTTGCACGATAAGAATTTAATAACACTGCTTCAGCATTATAAACACATTTATCAATCGCAATTGATTTTCCTATATTTAATTTATCTCTATTTAATTCCATTATTCACTCACCTTAACTAAAGCTGGACGAAGCATCCTATCTTTAAGCATATAACCTTTCTGTAATATTTCAACAACTACTCCAGCCTCTACACCTTCAACTTTAGATGTCATTAAAGCTTGAGCTATATTGGGGTCAAATTCTTTATTCAAACAATCAATTTCTACTACTTCAAACTTTTTAAGAAGTTCAACTAAATGTGAATAAATCATTTTAAATCCATCTAAAAATTTTGATAATTCATCATTTAAATTATTATCATCTAGTTTAATTGCTCTTTCAAAATTATCAACAATTGGTAATAATTCAAGAACAATATCACTATTTGAGTATTTTAACATATTTGAAGTTTCTAACTCTTTTCTTTTTTTATAATTAGCAAATTCTGCTTGACTATATAAGAATTTATTAAGTAATTCTTCATTTTTAGTTTTAAGTTCTAAAAGCTCTTTCTCTAAATTTTTCTCTTTTTTAGAAACTTTTTTCTCTTTCTTATCGTGGTCTTTTTCACAATCACACTTATGACAATTACATTCTGTCACTTTTTCATTTTTTAATTCACTTTTTTCTTTTTTCTTTAATTCTTCTTCCATATGGTCACCCTTCTATTTGTTTTTTAATATAATCAAGTAAATTTACAACTTTATCATAATCCATTCTTTTTGGACCTATAATCGCAATCGTTCCTTCATCTTTACTTGTTTTATAATTGGTCTTAATAACAGTAACATCCGGAGACATTTTATTTTCATGTCCTATATAAATGTTAATATCATTATTAGTTTCTTCAATATTTTCTAATAAACTTTTATCGTCAAGTTTCGAAAATATATCTTTAATTTTATCAATGTTTCCAAATTCTTGATGCTTTAAAATATTATTTTTCCCAACAACATTTACATTTTTGGTTGAAATATCGGTTAAAACATCATAAAAAGCATTATAAAGAATTTCATGTTGCTTTACATATTTAGCAATGACTGGCTTAATTTCAAACTCAAGTTTAGCACTAACCTCGTCAATTGGGGTTCCAATAATTAAATCATTAATCAATTTAACTGTTTTTTGAACTTCCTCTAAACTAACATTATGTAATTCAATATTTTTATGTTCAACATAACCTTGGTCTGTTACAACAATTACAACAAGAATTTCGGAATTAACCGGTACAACACTTATTTCTTTTAACTTATTATCATGACTTTTAGTATCTAAAACCACACTAGTATATGATGTTATTTCAGAAATTATCTCCAAACTTTTATTTAAAACATCACTAAGTTCAAGTTGACTATTATTAAAAACCGTTTGTAATTTATATACTTCTTCACCATTTAATTGTTTAAGTTCCATTAAGTTATCAACATAATAACGATATCCTTTTTCACTTGGAACTCGACCAGATGATGTATGAGTTTTCTCAAGAAGTCCCATCTCTTCAAGTTGCATCATTTCATTTCTAACGGTTGCACTTGAACAATTAAGTTTGTCACAGATAAGTTTTGAACCTACCGGTTTAGCAAGTTTTATATATTCCATAACGATTAGTTTCAAAATATTCTCTTGTCTTTTCGTTAACATATAAACCTCCTAGCACTCTAAAATCTCGATTGCTAAATACATTATAATATTATGCTTAGCACTTGTCAATATATGAGTGCTAATTTTTACATTTTTTTCTTTTTTATTTTA
>CANQYO010000023.1 GCA_947628095.1 uncultured Bacilli bacterium
TAAATTATTTAAAGTTGCTATATTTTCATTTTTACTAGCATCTTTATATATTCTATATGGAGCAATAGCACTGTAATGGTCACTTGCTTCAGTTGGAACAACACAAAGAGTTGAAACAACAACACTAGTATCAGTACGACTAGTTATTATAGTTTTATAATATGGTTCATAATCAAGTGTGATGCCACCACAACCACCTACTACTTCATAACCACCTTTAGAAGCATTATAAGAAAATGCTGAACAAGGACCTGAATGTGTTAATCTATGATAAGTATAATTATTACCATATAAATCTCTAAGTCCTTCTTTGACAACTTCTTCACTATAAACTTCTCTATAACTTAATTTATTATTTAGATAATTATATACTTTTTCATTTACAAACGTATCAGGTAAATTTTTAGCTTCTAATTCTTTAACATTATAACCACCTATAAATTCAAAAGGACTAAAATATACTTCATTATTGTATTGATAAAGTCCTACTTCATACTCTAAAGCTTTATCTAACTCTTTTATACCAGATGTAAATTTAGAAGCTTCTATTCTTTCTATTTCTTTTTTAGTATCTTCTACATCTTTTATTTTATCTTCAACATTTTTAGTTACTTTTTTATCTACAATTTCTTCTTTTTCTTTATATTCTTTAACACCATCTTTAATGTTTTCTTTAAGTTCTTTTATATCCATATCTCTAGAATAATCTATATGAACATCTTTTTCAGGAACTTCTACAAATGTTTCTTCATACTTAGATATACTTAATTCTTCTCCAGTATCTAGAGTTGTACTAACTTTATCACTTTTCTTGAAGGTATAAGAATCAGCTTTTTCTTTTTCCTCATATTCTTCAATCACGTCACTTACTTCTTTATAAGTATCTATATCATTTTCTTCAGTATGAGAATAATAATCATATTCTTTCTTTAAAATATTATATAAAAGCACTACTTCCATACTATCATTGTAAACTAAAACATTTACTTTTCCATCTTTAACATAGTATATATTAGAATAAGTTTTCTTATCTTTTTCGTAACTTAATACCATTACAGGGTTTTTATCACCAATATCATAGAAAGCTAAATTTCCTTTTTTAAAACTATCAGGAATTCCAGCTTCTTCGTATTTATCTTTCTCTTTTACTTCACTTAAATAAACATAATATTTATTACCCCAAACTGTATCAATTTTCTTACTGTTATTAATAAATGGAATGATAACTAGAAATAAAAGTAAGATTAAACCAATTAAAAATAAACCTCCAACACTTCCTAAAATAATAATTAATTGCTTTTTACTTAAAGCTCTTTCTTTATTTACTTTTTCTTTAACTTCTTTTTTAACTTCCTCATCCTTAATTTCTTCTTTTACTTTTTCTTTTTTCTCTTTATTTGTCCTTTTAGGTGATTTCGTCTCTTCTTCTAAAACTTTACTGCCACACTTTTGGCAAAATACATCACCTTTTTTTAATTTATTGCCACAATTTCCACAAAACATAATTTAACCCTTCTTTTCTATTTACAAGTCCAACCACTACTCTTAGCAGATTTTCTAATTTCTTTATAACTCAAACTATCGTCATTATCATAACTTAAAATATTATCATTAATATCTTCATAATCACCACTTAAAGTTACACTTATTTTCTTACGATTACTTTTAATGGAAACTTTAATATCATCATCTTCTAGACGTTCCATTTGATTTTTAATATTATCAACTCCATCTTCTATCTCGTCTTTATCTAAATCAGATACATCAATAGTATACATAAGCTTAACATTTCTTGGTCTATCTTTTTTAAATTTCATAACAATAGTCATATCAGTTGACATTCCACTAAAAGTTGTATTATAAGAACATTTTAAAGTTTTACCACCAAATAATAAAACACAAACTAAAATCAAACAAATAAGTAATATAACTGGTACTCCAATATAAATTGCCGTTTTGTATTTTCTTACAGCTGGTGGCAACATATTAGAAAAATTACTTTCTATTTTTTTAACGTTTTCTTTAGTTTGATTAGGAATTTTAGCTTCTACTTTTTTAGCTAATTCTTTAGACTTTTCAATTCCTTGCTTAGTATATTATCCATTAAATCATTTTTTACTTTGTTACCACAATACTCACAAAAAGTACTATCCTCAGCAATTTTTTTACCACATTTATTGCAGTACATATATACACCTCTTTAATTATTTTTTTACTTAATTTTCTATTATTTTATATGATTATATTGTTAATTTATTACTTTTATATAATATAATAATAGTTTTAAAACCCAAAAATTAGCACTAAAAGTGCTAATTCATATCTTTATTTTAATACATTGAAGTATACAAAGCTGCTCCAGCAATTGCACTGATAAGAAAGATTATTAAAAATAAAGCTACAACTAAAATTAAAAAGCAAAATTGAGAACGTGCAAAATTACGAAGATTAATATTAGGTGTTCCACCAAATGCAAATACTAAAGTTAAAATAAAGCCTACACATGGTATTGCAAATAATAAAGTATAACCAAAATAACCCCACATAGAAATTGGCTTGTATTCATTTGGAACTCTTACATCAAAATCTCTTGAATTATAATGAGGTTCAGGAGGTTCTGGTCTTGCTGGTTCCTTATTCTCTACTTCTCGAGGTCTCTTCTCCCCTTTAAGTCCTTCTCCACACTTAGGACAAAATGCTGCTGTTTTCTTTACTTCGCTTCCACAATTTGGACAAAATTTCTTTTCTGTTTCACTCATAAAATACTTAAACTCCTATAGAATAAAATTCTATAAACTCCTTTCACTTAAATTATAACACAAATTCAAAAAAACTCTATATTTTTTATTATAATAAAAAACAAATTTATTGATAATTTCTTTTAGAATATTATATTCTTTTTTTACGTAAATTTTCTATCAAAAATATAGTCATTTTTGAAATGTTACTACAATATTTTTTATAGTTTCAACATCAAAACCTAAACTTTAAAATTTATCGTCCATTAAAAAGTCAAAAATATTAAGATGTTTAATTCCATCTTGAGAATAATCTTCTTTATTAGTTGAAATTACATATTTAGGATAATTATCACTTATACTATTAAAGGCATTAAATTCTCTAAGCCTAGTTTCTTCATTTGATAAATCATAACAAGCTTGAATATATTTAACACTTTTATTTTTAGATGCTATAAAATCTATCTCACTATCTTTAGTTTTCCCAACATAAACATCATACCCTTTTTTTATTAATTCATTGTATATTAAATTTTCAAAAGCTCGTGAGTAATTAATCTCTTTACTATTAGTTTTTATTCTTTTTATACCCAAATCTGTAGCATAAAACTTATTTAATGATTTTAAAATAGCTTTACCATTTACATCATATCTATAAACTCTGTTAATAATGAAAGTTGAGCAAAGTGCTTCTAAATATTTATACAAAGTATCTGTTGCGACTTTATTGCCACTTTTATTTAAATAATCTAACACATTTGTTGCAGAAAATTCTCTTGTTTCGGTTTCTAAAATATATTGAAGTATTTTATTAAATGAGGTAACATCCGATATTCCAAGTCTTTCTACAACATCTTTAAGAAGTATTGAGTCATAAACATCTCTAATATAATTTTCTTTTGAATCATTATTTTCAAAAGAAAACCTTTGAGGTAAAGTTCCCCATTCAAAGATGTCTAATAATAAATCATAATAATTTTCAGGTTTAGTATTAGTTATCTCTACAGCTTCTTTAAATGATAAAGGGTTAATTCTAAAACTTACATATCTACCTGATAAATCTGTTGATAATTCTAAAAAAGTCATTTTACTATTTGAACCAGTAATAAAAATACTAAATTGATTGGTAATTCTTAAGGAATTAATAGCTTTTTCAAATTCCTTTACTTTTTGAACTTCGTCTAAAAATATATAGTAAGTATTTTTATCTTTTACTAAACTCTTGATATAATTATTTAATTCTATGGCATTTGTTATATTAGCATAATCAAGAGATTCAAAATTAATATATATGATATGAGAATCTTTAACTCCACTTTCTTTAATCTCTTCTATTATTTGTTGTAATATTACAGATTTACCACTTCTTCTTAAGCCACACAAAATTTTTATTAATGAATTTACATGATAAAAATCTTTAATTTTATTTAAATAGTAACTCCTTTTTAACATAGTATTTCACCTCTTCATTAATATTATATAATAAAATTACTAGAATTAAAAGTTTTTTTGTTGAATTGGAAAAACTTTTTATTTTTACATTTTTTTTGGTTAAATTGGAAAAACTTTTTTAAAATATTTTGATTACTTTCAAGTCTTTCTTTATTCAATATCAACCTATTAAAATACCCAAAATAATAAAATACAAAATAACATACAAGTTATACTTTTTTATTATAATAAGTCAATATAATTAAATTGAGAAAATAAAAAAGAGCAACTCACTATATAGAGTTTACTCATATAAATTAACTTAAAATTTTCAATATATATTTTTTATTATAAGCTACTAATTATCTTATTTATATTTAATCAATTTTATGTTCTTCTTTTACTCTTATTTTTATTTTTTGATACTCCATTTCTGTAATAAGATTATTTCTTAATAACTCATTTATACAGGCTTGTTTTATACAATAAGCAGTTAAATTGTCTACTTCTTTTCGATTTTTTCCATTCCGCCCATGTATGGTCTTAGAACTTTTGGAATTAATATGCTTCCATCCTTTTGATAATTGTTTTCTATCACAGCTATTAGTCCCCTTGGTGAGGCTACTACAGTATTATTTAGAGTTGCTAAATACTGATTACCATTTTCTGTTTTCATTCTAATTCCTAATCTTCTAGCTTGAGCATCACCTAAAGTTGAACATGAACCTACTTCAAAATATTTTTTCTGTCTTGGGCTCCATGCTTCTACATCACATGATTTAACTTTCAAATCAGCAAGGTCACCGCTACAACATTCAAGAGTACGAACAGGAACATCTAAACTTCTAAAGAATTCAACTGTATAACTCCACATTTTATTATACCAGTCCATTGCTTCTTCTGGTTTACAAAGAACGACCATTTCTTGTTTTTCAAATTGATGAACACGATACAAACCTCTTTCTTCTAACCCATGAGCTCCAACTTCTTTTCTAAAACATGGAGAATATGAAGTCATTGCAATTGGCAAATTCTTTTCATCAATTATTTGACCTTTAAATTTACCTATCATACTATGCTCAGATGTACCAATTAAATATAAATCTTCTCCTTCGATTTTATACATCATATTTTCCATTTCAGTAAATGACATAACTCCAGTTACAACATCACTTCTAATCATAAATGGTGGTATACAATAAGTAAAACCTTTATTTATCATAAAATCACGTGCATAAGAAATCATTGCTTCATGTAATCTAGCAATATCACCAATTAAATAATAGAAACCATTACCACTTGTTCTACCAGCACTATCTTTATCAAGCCCACCAAAAGCTTCACAGATATCTGAATGATAAGGAATTTCATAATCTGGAACAATGGCTTCTCCAAATCTTTCTATCTCAACATTTTCAGTATCATCATGTCCAATTGGAACACTATCGTCAATCATTTGAGGAATAACCATCATTTTTTCTTTTAATTTTTCTGAAAATTCGGCTTCCTCTGCTTCAATATCTACTAATTGATTGTTAATATCAACTACTTGTTGTTTCTTCAAATTAGCTGCTTCTGTTTTCTTTTCTCTAAATAAAGAACCAATTTCACTACTTATAGAATTTCTTTCTTGTCTTAAATTATCACCTTTTTGTTTTAAATTTCTTATTTTTTCATCAAGTTCAACGACTTCGTCTACAAGTGGTAACTTTTCATCTTGAAATTTCTTTTTAATATTTTCTTTTACTTTATCTTTATTTTCTCTTACAAATTTTATATCTAACATTTTACTTGCTCCTATCTTCTTTATTTTTTTCTTGGAATTTATTAGCTGCTTCTAATATTTTAGTATATGAAGGCATATATCTTCTACTTACTCTTTCACGGTCTTTCATTGTCGGTTTGTTTATACGTGATAAATCCATATTATGTTTTAAATCAGCAAGTTTTACATTATAAGTATGGATGTTATTACTACTAATTATTCGTTCGATGTAATCTTTATATTCTTCACTTTCCTCTCTTGTTAAATACCATAATTGATTAATAATATCAACTGGAAAGCCAAGTTCTTTTAAATCTTCGAAAGTTAATTCAGTATCTTCAACGATATCATGTAAAAGAGCCACAATTTTTTCAGAATATAAAGAAACTCCCGAATAAACATTTAGTAGATGTATAAGATATGGAGTACCCGACTTATCAACCTTATCTTTAAAAACTTTTACTACTATATCAAGTGTTTTTAAAAGCAAATCATCCGTTTTCTTTAAATTTTCTATTTCCTCATCTGTGAAATATTTTTCTAACATATAACCTCCTATATATAAAAAGGACAGTAACTAGGAGTCAAAATGACGGTACCATCCTTTCTTTAACTTATTTAAATAACGAGTATAACCCGGAACTTGTTAAGTTCTCTAAAGAGTAGATAAATAGATTTTATTATAATTTTCCATCAACCAATTACTTTCTTTAAATAAAATTACTATTATTGTCTCTTTTTTGATTTACATATATTTTTGCATTTGTTTCATCATTTGATTTACTTGTTTTTGCGTAGGTGTTCTTCCCATTCCACTCATAAGAGTTTTTATCATTTCCTCATTGATTGGAGGATTTTTTTTCAAATATTTCATCATTAATTTACGTGAAATAAAGAAACCTAGAACCCCACCTACTATAAAACCAAGAGCAATCTGTAATATATCAATTAACATTTTTTCAACTCCTTAACATATTGTACTATTAAATTTAAAATAATTCAACTTTTATTTTATTTTTTTCCACATATTATAATATTCAATAGCTGAAACAATAGACATGACTAAAGCAAAATAAATCAAAAAGCCTGCAACATTAATATTATAAAGTTCAAATGGTAGATTATAAAAAAACATAAGAGATAAACCTATCATCATTGAAGCAGTTTTTATCTTTCCTGACATAACAGCTGCTACTACTTTACCTTTTCTTAAAGCTTCCATCTTAAGTGAATTAACAACTTCGTCACGAAAAATATAGATAACTGGCACAATTGGAGAAATAAAACCACGAACAGCAAATATTATTAATACAGAATTAACCAAAACTTTATCAGCAATAGCATCTAAAAGTTTTCCTGTATCAGTTACTAAATTCTTACTTCTAGCTATATTACCATCAATATAATCAGTAATTGCAGCAATGATAAAAATTACTCCGGAAATTAAATAAACTGAATCTACAACTACTCCATAAACATTGAATTTTGGAAAATTAATTCCAAGCATATAAAAAGGAAATAAACATAAAATAATTATAAAAATTGTTAAGATAATTCTTGTTATAGTTAATTTATTTGGTAAATTCATAATAAACTCCTTCATAATACAATTCTTTAGTTGGCTTTGTATCAGTTGCTACAACTCTTAACACTAAATAAACTACAAGTGAAATAAATAAAAGAACAGCAATTAATAAAACAATTGGAGCAATATCATATCTTGTATGTTTAATTTTAGTATAAGGTGAAGTTACACGATTAGTTTTTTCTTCATTATTTTTAGATTTTATTTCGTCTAATGAGATTTTAGAAGTCTTTTCAAACACAAAATCATTAAACTCATCTAAAATTTCTGAAACATCAAGGCCTAAATATTTAGCATAACTTGAAACTAAATCTTTAAGTTCAAATATATCTTTAAATGCTTTAGCATTACCTTCTTCAATTGCTTCTAAAAGTGAGGAGTTAATATTTAAATCTTCACTTGCTTCATTAATGCTAACACCATTTTTTCTTCTTTCTTCCCTTAAATATTCTCCAATTTCTTTCATATTCACCTCAGTTACATTAATTTACATATAAAAAAATGCTTTATAAGCCATGTTCTGTACCTTAAAGGTGGCAAACATTTATCTGTCTTACGACCCAGGATTTGGTTCATTTTCCATTTCCTAGCTCCCCTACCAAAATTTGGGTTTCTCACTCGTGGGGTTTACTATGTTCCACTTCCTCCGTTTCCAGATTCTTCATCACTATAGCACTTTTATAATTACTCTAACCATATTTAAAACTTAGGTTATTTCATAGCCGTTAGTATAAATACTACTTAAAGTTATTTTTTCCTTTAACACGAACACTAATAACATCGCAGTTATTGTGAGCATGGACTTTCCTCTATATTATTAAAATACAGCGTTTGCCAAAGCATTTTTTTAATCTTCTTTGTCTTCTTTCTTGCCATAAATTGCTTTTTCAAGACGTGATAACCTTTTTAATACATCTAAATTACCACTTCCATTAGCATTAGGACTTGCTTTTACAATTTCAGCATTGGTTTTTAAATTTCTAATTTCTTGCTTTAAATTGATAATTTGTTCTAAATTATCCTCTTTTTCTTTTTCTAAATTACGAATAACTGTATAAAAATGTTCATAATCAGCAATTATAAGGTCTAAAAATTGGTCGACTTCTTTAAGTCTATAACCTCTAGTATCAATCTTAAAATTTTTTTCAAGAATCATATCACTTGTTAAATTAAATTCATCTTTATACATATCTTCACTTTCCCTTCTAATAATATTTTAGAATAAGCGTGAATTATTGTCAAGCAAAAAATAAAAACTCTCGTCTTGAGAGTTCATATACTTCCTGGTGATCAGTACGGGATTCGGACCCGTGAGTGCTGCCGTGAAAGGGCAGTGTGTTAAGCCACTTCACCAACTGACCAAAAAAATGGCGCCTCAACTGGGACTTGAACCTAGGACCCCTTGATTAACAGTCAAGTGCTCTAACCAACTGAGCTATTGAGGCGTAAAATTATAAATGGTGGGCCTGAATGGACTTGAACCATCGACCTCACGCTTATCAGGCGTGCGCTCTAACCAGCTGAGCTACAAGCCCATTTATTAAACTTTGGTGTCCAGCTAGGGATTCGAACCCTAGACCCACTGATTAAGAGTCAGTTGCTCTACCAACTGAGCTAGCCAGACATAAACTCCAGACGACATTTAATATTTTATAATATGCCTTCTGGATTGTCAATATCTTTTTTGTTATTTTAATATTTTTTTACTAATTTATTAATTTAAATTTATTCAATTGCTGTGATTTCTACTTGATATACTCCATTTGGACTATTAACATCAACAATATCTCCTACTTTTCTATTAAGTAAGGCAATTGCTATTGGACTTTCGTTAGATATTTTACTTTCAAATGGGTCAGCTTCTTGACTACCAACGATTTGATATTCGTCTTCTTCTCCATCATCAACATATTTAATCTTAACATGATTTCCAATGCTTACTTTACTATTGTCAACATTTTCAATAATTGAAACATTTTCAAGTATTTGTTCCAATTTTTTAATACGTCCTTCAAGTTCAGCTTGTTCATTTCTTGCTGCATCATATTCAGCATTTTCAGATAAATCTCCTAAAGCTCTTGCTTCTTTAATTGCTTTTATATTAGCAGGACGTTTTATATTAATTAAATCATCTAATTCTTTTTTTAATTCTTCAAAACCCTCTTGAGTTAAATAAACTGTTTTCTTTGTCATAAGTACCTCCAAATTAAAAACTCCTAATAAGTATATTATAAATAAACTTAAAAGTCAAGAAAATTTCCTTTTTACTTTTTCATACATTTTACTTAATTATATGCAATATTTTCAAGTTATGCTAATTATTTTAAATAACATTTTCTAAGCATGGAATAAATTGGTAATTCCTTATCAATTTCTATTTTAATGATACTATCTGCTTGATTAGCAATCGTTATTTTTTCTCCTTTTTCATTATATAAATTAGTAACTTTATAATTAATTATGTCCATATTTGGCGTAATTATTTCTATTTCATCACCTAATTTAAAATAATTTCTTTGACGAATACAATATAAGTTATTCTCTTTAGCATAAATTATACCTAAATAATCTTGATTAGATATTTCTTGTCTTCCTACATAGTATTGGTCTCTATTATCAGCTTCTTTATTATAAAAATGTGTACTATTTTCCCTATTAGAAACCCTTGATAATATTTTCAATTCTTTAGAAATTAAATTTTCATCTAAAGTATTATTATAACAAGCATTGATTATTCTTCTATAAGAAGATATAACAACAGCTAAATAAAATGGTGAACGCATACGTCCTTCAATTTTAAAACTTTTAATACCTATATCAATCATATCTTTTATATAAGTTGCCATATTAAGGTCTTTAACCGCCATCGAAAATGGTTCTTCTTCATCATTAATTGAAAAACAAAAACGACAAATCTGAGCACATCCACCTCGATTAGAATCTCGATTAGTAAAATAATTTGATAATACACAACGTCCACTTACAAAAGTACACATAGCTCCATGAATAAATACTTCAATGTCCATATTAGTTTTTTCAATTATTTTTTTAATATCATCACGTCTAACTTCTCTAGCTAAAACTATTCTATCAATACCTTCTTTTTGTAAATAAGTAACACTTAAATAATTACTTACACTATCTTGAGTACTTAAATGAACTTCAACCTTAAAATTATCTTTTATATATTTAACAATACTTAAATCACTTACAATAAAAGCATCAATTCCTGCTTCTGTTACTTCTTTTATATAATCATAAACATCAGTTAAATCTTCATTATGAAAAACAATATTTAAAGTTAAATAAGCTTTTTTGCCTAATTTATGAGCAAATTCACATCCTTCTTTTATATCACTTAAACTAAAATTATTAGCATTAGCTCTTAAATTATATTTAAAACCACCAAAATAAACTGCATCAGCTCCATAAATACATGCAATTTTAAGTCTTTCTAAATCACCTGCTGGACTCAATAATTCAACTTTCATTTTTAACCACCTTATAAATTGTTTTTTGAAAGAAAAAGCCCGTATTTGAACCAATTAATTTTTCTATTTTATTTATAAGCTCACTATCACTTAACTTACCATCTAAATTATCTTTATATAATTTTAAAATACTTAAAAATAAATCATCCGGTATTAAATTATTATCTAATATACCATATTCAATTTTATCTTTAAGTTCTATATAAGCTTTAGTTCCATTTAAAATATCATAATTTAATATATTAGTTCCTACTTTATCTTCATATATATAATATTTTTTCTCTTTACCATATTCTTTAATAACATTTAATTTTAAATTATTATCTTTTTTTATATGTTCATAGTAATTACTAACTAACTTTCTTTTAGAATGAGAAATTATTTGATGTCCAAGAAAATATACCAATAATTTACTTTTTGTATTTTCTCTTATTTCTTTAATTTCTTCTAAAGTTATTTCAGTACTTAAAAAAGCATATTCACATCCTTTATCAAAATAATAATTACATATATTATAATTATTTATCATATGAGTTTGATGTATGCATAAATCAAAATTTAAATTCAATCTTTTAGTTATTTCTAAAACACTTAAATCATAAAATAAAATTCCTTTTATTTTTAAACCATTTAAAATTTTTAAATTTTCTTCTAATTCTTCTATATCTTCATTAAATATATTTTTATTAATACTTATAAATAATTCTATATTTTTATACTTACTTAAAATATCTTTAATTTCCTTGATAGTAGCTTCATAATAATTAACACTAAAACCACTTAATCCTATAATAAAAGAATTAGTAAAATCTAAATAATTTTCTAATTCTTGCTTATTTAAATTTACTAATAATTTCATTCTATCCACGTCTTTCTGTAACCGCTACGCCATCTCCTACATTATAAATTGTAGTTTTATATAGCATATGATTTTCAAGAAAATAAGTATAATCTTTAATTTTTCTTACAATTCCTAAAATATTCTTACTTGGTATTTCATCTTCTTCTTTATTTACATAACCATGAAAATACATATTATCAGTTACAATATAACCATTAATACTTAAATTATTTTCAAAATGTTCAAAGAAATCTTTATTCTTTCCTTTAGCTGCATCAATAAAAATTAAATCATATTCTTCATCTAATTTAACATTTAAAGCATCATTAAAAATTAAAGTTATTCTATCTTCTAAATCAAACTTTTTAATATTTTTTAAAGCTTCCATATATCTTTCTTCATCACGCTCAATTGTTGTAATATGGACATCTTCCTTGCATCTTGCCATCATAATTGCTGAATAACCAATTGCTGTTCCAATTTCTAAAACTTTTTTAATTTGCTTTTTTATAATAAAAGTTGTTAAAAAGTCTATTCCTTCTTCTTGCATAATTGGAATATTATTAATTGTTGCATATTCTTTTAATTCTTTAATATTAGCCATATTCCTCCTTAATAACCAGCATTTACACTACTTAATTCAGCTTTTTTCTTCTCAAAATCTTGACTTTTTTCAAAGAAAAATGTTTCGTCAGTTTGTATATTAGAAATAAAATATAAATAATTTGTATTATCTGGTCGAATACTTGCTTCAATACTAGATTTTGAAACTGTACTTATAGGTCCAACTGGCAATCCTAATTTAGTAATAAGTCTTGTGTTATAAGGATTATTATCATTAAGTTCAGACTTAGTTAAAGCTCTTGTATCGTCAAGTTTAATTCCATATCTAGCTGTAACATCACTTCCAAGGGACATTCCTTTAGCTATTCTATTTTTAAATACACTTACAACCTTAGCTCTATCACTTTCTTTATTAACTTCTTTTTCAGCCATTGAAGCTAAAGTTAATATTTCATGAACATTTAAATTATTAGTTTCAATTAACTCTTTATAAGGTTCTAAAACTAATCCCATTTGGTCAAGTAAAGTTTTAAATATTTCATGAACTGTTACACTTTTACTTCTAAATTTATAAGTATCTGGAAATAAATAACCTTCAAGAGCATAATAAATTTCACTATTTTTTATATCTTCTGTAATAAACCAATAATCTTCAATTAAACTATTCAAATATTCTTCATCTTTTAAAGTATTTAAAACATCATCATAGGAATTATCAGTATTCTCGGCAATAATCGTTGCAATATTTCGGAAATTAATTCCTTCTTTAAACGTAATTTGAATTTCTGAATTACTATAATTATTACCTTCTCTTATAATACTAACAATTTTCTTTAAAGGCATATCAGGACTTAATAAATAAGTTCCAGCTTTTAAATCATAAACAGAATTTATTTTTAAATAAACACGGAAAAACTTTGCATTTTTAATTAATTTTTTACTTTCAAGCAAAGTTCCAATTTGAGCACTTGTCATCCCACTTTTTATTTCAATTTCTTGTTCTTTTTTAACAGTACTAACAGGACTTATGAATGAACGATATAATAATATTAAAGTAACAACTATAAATAGTACAACAAGAGCTATAATCAAAAATACTTTACGAAATTTCTTCATATTTTACTCCCAACAACAAACTAATTATTTAAACTATCAGAATCAGTTCCACTGGCATTTCTAATTTCTTCTTGTAATGATTCTAAAATCGTTTCAATTACTTTCCATTCTTTATCAGTTTCAATCGGTAAAAGTTCCATATCTCCTTCTTTATTAGGGTCAAAAATAGACGCATAAACTTGAATATTTCCCTTTTCATCTTTAGTATTATCTGTATATACTATATAACTTTTCTTTGTTTCATCACTATCAAAAGTAAATAAAACATCACAAGTTATTTCACGCCCCTCATCATTAATTACTGTAAACCTATTTTTATCTTCCATTTTTTATTCCTTTCTATCTAAATAAGATTGTAAAATTAATACACTTGCAACGCCATCAACTACTTTTTTTCGCTTACTACGGCTTGTATTGGCATTAATTAATACATCATTACTAATTTTAGATGTTAAACGTTCGTCTTCTAAAATTACTTCAATATTTAACTCTTTCTCGAGTTTTTCTTTAAACTCTAAAACAACTGCTGCCATATTAGAAATAGTATTATTCATATTTTTAGGAAAACCCAATACTATTTTATCAATATTTTCTTCTTTCTGTATTTTTTTTAATTCTTCTATTAAATAATCGTAATCATTATCATGGCGAATTGTTTTATAAAGTGTAGCAATAACTCCATTTGATTTGCTTATACCTAAAGTCTTTGTCCCTAAGTCAAGTCCTAAATAAGTCATTTTATCACTTCCTTTTAATAATATCATTTTTTTTAATAATAAACAACTATATTTCTAAATAATCAAGAATTGATTTTTTTATAGCTTCTATGTATTTATCTTTTTCGTCAATTAATATTTTTAAATTTTTACTACTATTTATGTAACCAAGTTCGAAAAGATAACCTTCCGTTCCATGATTAGAATTATAATAAGTATTCCAAGGTTTCTCTTTATTACGATTATCAACATAAGCTCCCGTTACAACTCCACCTGTTTCTCTTATTATATAATAATAGGTTGAATTAGTAGAAGCTAAAGGATAAGGCTCATAACCTTCTTTAGTTGCTGTTTTACTCATTGCTTCTATATCACTCTTCTTTAAAGTTCGAAGATAAACACCTGGTAATATTTTATTTTCTTTATTGCTAGAATAATCTGTACTAGTACCTTCAACAATATTTTTAACAACAGTTGAAGCAAACTCTGTATCAGCATTATTTGCTACATAAATTTCTACTCCTCCAACTCCAATATTTGTAACAGCTGAATTTTGATGAATAGAAATCAATAATTTAGCTTTGGTTTCATAAGGTATTCCTACTCGACTTTTAAGACCATATGTTGGAATAGATTCGTCACTTTCTCTAGTTAATTTGATTTTTAAACCACTAGCAGCTAAAGATTCTTTTAGACTTTTAGCATAATCAAGATTAATATCACTTTCAGAATAACCATTTTTAGTCGCACCTGGGTCATTTCCTCCATGTCCAGCATCTATAACAACATCATAAATATCTGATGGTAATTTTACTTTTTCACAATTCAATTTTAAAAGACTTAAATTTTCGTTTTTCTTAAATTCAATATTTATTTTTTTATTTGCAGAATTTCTGGTAATTGTATAATAAGTAAGAGGTTCATAATTACTTTTATCTTCTAATGTATAATATTTTACTTCAGCGTCATCTTCAGTTTTTATTTCACTTTTTAAAAGAACAAGATATTCGCCTTCTTTTATTTCTTCCAAATTAATACCTTTATTGATTAGTTTAGTTGTTTTAAATTTAAATTTACCATTTTCTTCTTCAGTATATAAATTATATTCTTGTTCAACATCATCACTTTTTAAAACCAACATTAAATTTTCTGGTTTAGTATCTAGCTCACCTTCAAGATTAAAAAATCTTCCATAAATCGTATAAGATTTAACTATAGCAGTATCAACAATCTTATCTGATACTGCATCAACAAGTGAAACGTCATTATCAGGTTTAGAAAAAGATTTACAACCAATTACAAAAGAAATACAAATTAAAATAATCAATAATACTTTTTTCATAACTCTCCCTACTTCTCTAATTATACAATAAATCTTTTTAAAAAGATAGTTATCTCTTTACAACATTTTCTAATATTTCATAAAATTCTTTTGGAGCATCTTTTGTAAATTCTAAAATTTTTCCAGTTCTTGGATGGGGAAACTTTATTTTATATGAATGTAACAATTGACCAAAATCATTATCAAAAACTTTTTTAGAATAAACTGGGTCATTAACAACTGGATGATTTATATATTTCATATGAACTCTGATTTGATGAGTCCTACCAGTTTCTAATTTACACTCAATCAAGGTATAATTATCATATCTTTTTAAAACTTTAAAATGCGTAACTGCTCTTTTACTATTAACACTTGTAACCATCATTTTTTCACGATTTTTAGTATCTCTTCCAATTGGAGCATCAATCGTTCCCGTTTCATGATTAAACGTTCCCGTTACAAGAGCAAGATAATATCTTTCAACTACTTTATCTTGAATCATTTTACTTAATTTTTCATGAATATAATCATTTTTAGCTACCAACATCAACCCACTTGTATATTTATCTAATCTATGAACTATTCCCGGTCTTATACTATCATGACTTAAATTATATTTACCCATTAAAGCATTAACAAGCGTATCAGTATAGTTACCAGGAGCTGGATGGACTACCATACCTGATTTTTTATTAATAACTAATAAATCAGCATCTTCATATACAATATCTAATTTAATATTACTAGGTTTTATTTCTAAATTATCTTCTTCTAAGTCTTCAAGAATCTTTATTTTATCATCTTTTGATACTTTAAAATTATTATTTACTTCTTTATCATTTACAAATATTTTATGAGCTGTTATTAATTTTTGAATTTTACTTCTGGTAAATTCTGTTTTTAAAGCTAAATATTTATCAATTCGGACATTATCTTCTTCTACTTTTATTTCCATAATTATCCTTTCTAAAAGTTTCTAATATGATTAATATAACACTTATTACTATAAAACTATCAGCTAAATTAAAAATTGGAGCGGCATAACCAAAAATATTAAAATCTAAAAAGTCGACTACTCCACCTAAAATTATTCTATCAAGAAGATTTCCTAAAATTCCTCCAATTAGCATACTATAATACAAAATTTTATAAAAATTTAATTTATCTTTTCGTAAATAATATATTACTAAGCATAAAAGCAAAATAGCAAGTAAAATTAAGAAGATTTGCTTTCCTTTTAAGATACTAAAAGCAGCACCATCATTTAAGACATAAGTTAAATTAAAAAAATTAGGTATTACAGTAATACTTTGATTAATTATTAAAAATTGCTTGATAAGTATTTTAGATATAATATCTATTGCTAAAAAAATGATACTAAATATTAAAACTTTTTTCATATAATCACAGATTAAGTATATCATAAAAAAACATATAAAACTAGAAATTTATACTAATTTTATATGTAAGTTCTATTTTCTTTTTTGTTTTTTTATTTTATTCTTACCATTCTCTAATTACCACTTTATAATTAACCAGCTAACTTCACTGTATATGGGTCTTCCATTGTTCCATTCCCTCCAGCTAGTAGAACTTCCTTCTTTAAATTGATAACTGCACGAGCACCATGAGTAGCCCAAGTAACACCATCACTACTAAATTCACCTGCAGTACGAACAGAATACTCATTAGCATTAGCATATCCAGTACTGAAGTGAGAAGGCGACATAGTCCAGAAATACTGTCCTGTATATATATAATATCTTTCGTTTTTGGTATTACATAAACCTCCAGCTAAAGCAACTTCATCTACTGTTAGTAAACCAATAGGTTTATCTAATTTTCCATTACCTTTTGAAGCTCCACTTACACTAAATAAGTCAGCTTCAGTTGGACATTTTAGGCTTGCTGCTTTTTTATTAACATTTCTATCATATGCTCCATAATAAGTAGTTGGTACAGTTGAGAAACCATCACCACTCGTAATGCTTCTATCATTACAGAAAGTGGCATTCGTTTCTATATAATCTGTTACTGCTTTTCCATTTTCACTAGCCCCTTCTCTTGCTAACTTGGTTGTATACCAGTTTTCAAGTTGAGTTTTAGCATTACTACTAGCTGTGTCAAGTCTTGTATTAGCATAACTTGTTGAACCAAATGTCAAAAAGTAAATTGTAACTGATGATGCATTATTAAATTTTGTTATTTCTATTAAGAACTGACACGTTCCATCTGCTGTCGTTTGCTTACATGTATATTTATAACCTTCACTTAGTTTGTTGGCACTATTCCATTCTGTAAAAGTACCAATATAATCTGCATTTGTTAATTTAAACGTCTTAGAAGAATTATCACTTGTATATGACTTAGCAAAATAATATTTCGTATTTGCCTGTATATCCGTATAATTTACTGTCGTTTTACTTTTAACTGGTGTTGCTGAAAAACTATCTCCATACATATATCCTACATATGCTGGGTCAGCAAATCTTGAATTATATTGTACTCCTGCTCCAGTTACTGAAGATGCATCATAACCATTTGAATTAGGTTTAGTTCCATTATATAATAATCTTACTGAACCATCCCCGTTTACTCTTACTACTTTCCAATAGAAACCTGCAAACTTAACATTGTTATTCTTTACATCTCCTCTGTAATAGAAAGTATCACCTACATTATCAGTTGTTTGCCAAAGTCCTACTTCACTTCCTATAGCATTTGCTATTTGATACGTTCTACTTGATGCTGTTTTTATTGTGTTTCCCTCCATTGATGTTATATGATAAACTGTTCCACATGTTTTTAAATTGTTTTCTACTGCTCCACATGTCCACTTTCCTTGCATGGTATCACTTAAACTTTGATTTTCTTTTAAATTTCCTGATAATGTAAATGTTCCACTATTTGCATCAAATATTACACTATCAGCATATGCCCAAGCATAACCACCTCTTTGAGTCACTTCTGCTCCTGGGGTTTCAGGAGTTGCAATATAAGTTATTTCAGGTGCTGTTTTACTTAAAGTTGGAGCACCTTTCTTTTTGATAGCTAATTTGGCAGTTGCTACATCTTTACTATATTGTTCACTCACAAGTAAACAGTCGGCAAAATTAGTAAACCCATTGTTCTGACAATAATATTCATTCGCTCCTCTTAAACTCATATTTTTCAAAACTTCGTATGTTTCATTACTATTCTTTGTTACTTTTATATTTATATCTGCATTTATAGGCTCTACATTTTTTGATGTTACATAGACCTGTATTTTTATTACTTTATTTGTATCAAAGGTATAAGTTTGACTTAAAGTTGAAGTTTCCTCGTCTACTTTATTTCCTACATCGTCTTGATATATGAATACTACATCTTTATTTGTACTTGTTATATCTAATTTCATAGTATCAGATACTGCTATTGTTTTTGCTGCAACTTGTGGGTTTAAGTAATTGCTTATATTTACTATAAAATATGATTTTCCATTTTCAAAATAACTATCTTTGGCATCTATTTCAAGTGGTATATTCATTTTATCTAAGTTGCCATCTACTTTTACTTTGAAACTTGCATAACTATTATTCCATACATCTTGTGTATAATCTTTGTTAGCATCTGTATCTGATATTATTACACTCTCATCTACCCATAATCTTAAACTATAATCTTTAGTATAATTTTCTGTATTTGCCTCTATTTTCTCTGCCCATATTCTGGTATCATTAAGTGTTTTGTATCTATTTGCATTTACTAAGACATCTTCTCCACTTGTTAAGTAGACATCTATGTCCTCGTCTTTTAATCTAGTCTTAGTTGCTTGTTCCTCTCCATATACTATACTTATTCCATAGTATATATCTTTTTTACTTTGGTTCTTTCCGGTTATTGTAAATTTAAAGATATTATCATTTAACTTTAATGCTGCTTCTTTATCCATTGGAACTGCATCTATCAAATTTATTTGATTAGTTTCTGTATAATTCATATAGATGTCACCTGTTACAAGAACACTATTCTCATTACCATTTAAAGTAAAATTTACAAATGCATATGTTACTCCAAATACTGTTAATAACATTACTACTATTGTTAC
>CANQYO010000024.1 GCA_947628095.1 uncultured Bacilli bacterium
CTTACCTCCTTGTCCCTATTTTCTAATTTAATATTACTACAAATTTTCATTCTTTTCAAGTCCCTTTTTTCTGATTTCTTATCAAAAAAACACATGAACAATTTTATTATATTTTATTCATGTGTCATATTTAATCGAATTTTATTATAGCTATTTACAAATTTATTTTTATTTATTATAATTTAATTTGTAGGAAGCAATTTAGTTTTTATGCTAAATGCCTACCTTTAATTGTGGTGGCATTGTTATTTATATAACAGTGCCTTTTATTTTAAATATTAACATCATTATAATGCTAATAAGTAAAAGTATAACTATACTTAGAAAAAAAACTAATAAATCTTTTTTCGCCATACTATTACCTCCAATCTATCAACCAAGTTCCCCTGATTAAAAGAAAATAGAAGGCAGGCACCTAGCTCTAAATTGCTTCCATAGTTATTAACATAACATACTTTATTTAACAATGCAACACCTTGACATTTCCTTGAAAATCAAGGAAATCTACAGATTTTTTAATAAAATTAACTGAACATCTAAAATTGAACTAAAAAAATGTTTCAAATTTAAAAATTCAGTTAATTTTTTTATTAATTATTAATTTTTAGAAAATTTTTAAGAGAAAAATTTTTTGAAAAAAGTTTAAATAAATTATATATTATTTATAAAATGATTTAATTATACTATTTTAATTCTATATCTATATAATCATTACTTTCCTCTTTTTCAAACGAAGTATCTCCATTTTCACTTTTATATAATAATAATTTAAAAGATAATTTTTTTATTTGATTTTTTTCTATATTATATTTTATTAAGTTATCATACTCAAAATACATTACATAATTATTAGAATTATTATATGGTCCTACATATTTACTTATATCTTCAAAGTTTGAATTTGACATTGTTCCAAAAGGCATATCTTTATCATTTACTTTTAATTTATAAACGTTAAAATTATAATATTTATCAGATTTATTTTTTAAATTAAATTGCAATTCAATAGTGTATTCTTTGTAAGTTATACTTTCTAATTTAATTTCAATATCGTCTGTATTTATTAAACTATTATTTTTCATTTCAATATTTTTATTATTAAAGATTGAATTTTTATTTTTATTTATATTTATAGATGCCCTTGCACAGCAGAATGATATAATAAACAATATAATCGACACTAACAGCACTATCTTAAATATTCTTTTGGAGGTGTTATTATATTTTACAACTTTCCAAATAGAGATTATTAAAATTATGATTGATACTATTATATAAATACCACAAATACCTAATACTAAATAATAAGTTGATTTGCTACCAAAAGCCCCAAATATCATCCATAACCCTCCGAATCCTAGCAAAGAAGAACTGTTGTCATAATATTAACTATAGATATAATTAAAAATACAGTATTTTTTTAGAAACTTTATTATTATCAGTATTAGTATTTACTAAATTATCATTATTATCTAAAACATTCAAATTACTATTTGAAGAATTATTATCACTTGGAAACACTTGGTCTTTGGAAACATTATTATTATCTTGATTACTATTATTATTCATAATATACCTCTTTATTTGATACTTCACGAATTATGTTTTTTTATCTTCGTCTTTTGTATTATCTTCAGAATTATTATCTTTATTTTCTTCTTTAACTATTTTACTTTTTAGAACTAATTTAACTTCCATTTCAGGAGTAATTTTAGTACCTTCTTTAATACTTTGACTAACTAAATAACCAGTCCCTTCAATTGTATAAGGAATATTCAAATAACTAAATAATACTTCTAAATCATTTTTAGAATAATTCTTTAAATCAGGCATTACATAATCATTAGAATTAGTTACTAAAAATACTTTACTTTCTTTAGTAATATTTGTATTAATTGGATATTGATTGATAACAATATTACCACTTCCTAAAACAATTGGTGTTATTCCTTTTTGTCCTAATTCGTCTTTAACTGCTGAAACTTCTTTATTTACATAACTTCCTAATTTCAATAAATCTTTATCATTTCCATTCATTGAATCATATATATTGTAATATTTAGCAATATTTTCAACAATACTTTTAACGGGTTCTGATAAAGCACTTACAGTAGTTGACCTTTTAACTGCACCATATATAATTATTTCAGGGTCATCTTTTGGGAACATTAAAGCTATACTACGAATTACATTCTTATCTCCTGTTAAATAACCTTTTCCATTAGTACTAGCTATTTGAGCTGTACCTGTTTTTCCAATTATATCATAGCCTTTTATATAATAAGCATGAGCTGCACCATCACTATCATTAATAGTATGCCACATCAAGTTTTTCATATATTCAATTGTTTTAGAAGAAGCAACTCGACCTAAACTAGTTCTTTCATTTTTTACTACTTCTCCATTTGATTTAACTATTTTTTTAACTATATAAGGACTTAATAATTCTCCATCATTACTAATTGAAGTTAAAGCTTTGATATGTTGAATTGGAGTTGTTAAAATACCTTGTCCAAATGCAGCATTAAACACTTCTGTTTCATAACGAAAATCAATCTCGCCTGCTGCTTCATTAGGTAAATTTATATTAGTTTTAGAACCAAACCCTAATCTTTTTAAATAATCACGCAATTTTGAGGCTTCTAAATACTTGTCCATTATATTAACAACAGCTGTATTACTAGAATAAATAAAACCTTGGTCGAAGGTAATTCTTCCCCATCCTACTTTATTCCAGTCTCTAATAACTGTTTTATCTTTTGTTTCAAATCGTCCTGACATATAAGTGTCATTTCCCTTATAAACTCCTGCTTCTAAAGCTGCCATATAAGTGTATATTTTCATTGTACTACCAGGTTCAAAAGCAACACTTGAATTAGAATCTAAATAATTCTTGATATCTCGAATGTTGGGGTCAAAGCTAGGAGCCGTGCCATAACCAAGAATTTCTCCAGTTTTAGCATTAGCAACAATAATATCAATTTCGTCATAATTGTATTTTTCATATGAATTATTAATTGCTTCTTCTACAAAAAATTGAACACTATTATCAATAGTTAAATAAATATCTGAACCATCTTGTTCTTCTTCAGTCATTTCTTTGGTTCCTGCAATTTTATAACCACGTAAGTCTTTTTGATATTCCGTTTTTCCATTAATACCAGTAAGTTCTTTATTATACGATTTTTCAATTCCAAGTTCTCCAGTTACAACATCATTTTCGTCTGCTTTAGCATAACCAATCAAATATGATAAAAATCTACCATAAGGATAATATCTTTTGGTTGTCTCTAAAAAATCAATACCAGGTAAATTAGCTGCTTTAATTGTATCTTTTTCAAGTTCTGTAAGACCTCGTCCTTTTACACCAAATTCTGTTTGATAAACATTTTCTTTATTTAAATAACCCAAAACTGTCTCATAATCCATTTCTAAAAGCTTAGATAAAACTAAAGCTGTATTTTCTTTATCAACTACGTGTTTAGGATTTTTCATATCTTCAGTACGTTTAGGGTCAAGATAGGCAATTAAAGTATAACTTGATACATCTTGAGCTAAAATATTACTTGAATTATCAAATATTGTACCTCGATTAGCATTTAAAATTATTGTCTTAGTTGTTCTTTTAGATGCTAATTCTTGAATATCAATATTATCTACTTTAGGTGATAAAGCAATATAAGCTACTCTTGCAATTAAAATTAAAAATAAAAAAAGAGCAACAATTAAAAATAGATTACTTATTTTAACCTTATTTTCTCTTTTCATTGTTCCTCCTTATTTCAAGTATAGTTTTATAATTATTCAATATTTTTTATATTATCATTATTATAAACTAAGCCCTCATCTTGAATAACTCTTTGAATATTTTCTAAACTTGCTAACTCATTTTTTTTCATTTCTAGGCTTTCATTCTCTTTTTGTTGCTTTGATATTTCTTTTTTAATCTTTTCAACTTCGTAGTTTACTTCAGATAAAGTTGATTTTTCAAATACAATCATTAAAGGTGAAACCATTATTAAAAATATTGTTAAGACATATAAAAATTTTTCAAAACGAGATATTTTTACTTTTTTCTTTTTCATAACCCTATCTTATCCTTTCTATAACTCGAAGTTTACTTGACCTACTTCTTGTATTTTCTTTTAATTCTTTTTCACTTGGCGTAATCGCCTTATTATTTATTAATTTAAATTTTGGTAAATACTCTGAAGGAATTTCAGGTAATCCTTGAAGTATTTTATCAACACTTGTTACTTCTTTAAATAAATTTTTAACGATTCTATCTTCTAATGAATGAAAAGTAATTACAGCTAATCTTCCATTTATATCTAAAAGGTCAAGAGCTTTTCTTAAGCTTTCTTCTAGTATTTCAAGTTCATGATTAACTTCTATTCTAATTGCTTGAAAGGTTTTTCTGGCTGGATTTTTATCAAGTCTTGCCTTTACTGGAACACTATTTCTAATAATATCAACCAACTCTAAAGTAGTTTCAATCTTTTTTTCTTTGCGATATTTTACTATATTACTAGCAATATTCTTAGCATACTTTTCTTCACCATAAGTATAAATTATTCTTTTTAAATCTTCTTCTGAATATTCATTTACGACATTGTAAGCAGATAGTTTGTTATCTAAGTCCATGCGCATATCTAGTTTTGCATCATGAAGATAACTAAACCCTCTAGTATTAACATCTAATTGAGGCGACGATACACCTAAATCAAACAAAATGCCATTTACTTTAGAAACGCCTTCTTCTTGTAACTTTTCTTTCATATATAAAAAGTTGCTTTTGATTATTTTAAAATTTGTACCAATCTTTGCTAAACGAAGACGACTATATTCAATTGCATTTATATCTTGGTCAAAGGCGAATATAAAACCCCTTTTTACTCGTTTTAATATTTCGCTGGTATGTCCCGCATACCCTAAAGTCGCATCTAAGTAGATTCCCGTCGTTTTCAAATTAAGAGAATCAATTACTTCTGGTAACATAACACTATAATGCATAAAACCTCCTAATCTGAATTAAATAAATTTGAAGAAATTGATGATAAATCAGCAAAATTATCGTCCATAAATTTATTCCAGTTATCTTTAGACCAAATTTCAACACGATTCAAAACCCCTACTAATACGACTTCTTTCTCCAAATCGGCGTATTCTTTCAAATAACTAGGAACAATTACACGACCCTGTTTATCAAATTCCAAAGTAACTGCACCTGATAAAAGAAATCTTGTAAAATTACGTGACTCTTTTTCAGTGAAAGACAAAGTTTTAAGTTTTTCTGTTAATGAATTCCAAGTGGAAGTTGAATAAATAAATAATGAGCCATCAAGTCCACGAGTAAGAATTATCTTTTCTCCAAGTTCTTCTCGAAATTTACTTGGAATAACAACTCTACCCTTTACATCTAAATTGTTTCGATATTCTCCCATTAACATAATTCTTCACCACTTTTCCCCACTTTGTGCCTTACTTCAATTATAATTATAGTTAACCAAGTAATATTTGTAAATATTTTTAAATCTTTTTTCAAAAATTTTACATAAAAAATGTCCAATGCGACATAATAAATTTGAAAGGACAAATATATGGACGATATAAAAATACGAGATTATATAATTAATAATTTTAAAGATGATGATGTTGACACAATAAAAAGAGCTATTGAAGAAAGTATTAAAGAAAAAGATGAAGTAACTCTGCCTGGGATGGGAGTATTTTTTGAAATTATTTGGCAAACATCAAATGAGGAAGAAAAAAATAAAATTCTTGAAAAATTAAAAAAACGTTTCCATCAAAAAAAAGCTGATTAAAATATTTTTTAATTTACGTTTTATTTATTATTTTATTATTTAAACGACAGTTTAAAAGCCATAAAAAAAGACCTAGCAATGGGTCTTTTATATTTTTTTATTTTGCAGTAATTATTAGAAAGATACCAATCATAATCATAAGTAAAATTAAAAATTTCGTAAAACCATACGTATGACATCTTTTAGTTTTTCCATCAAGAGTTATTTCATATATTTCAATATACGGAATTGGAGCTCTTTTATACCAACCTTTTATCTCAACTTCTTTATTATGATATTCTTTTGATTTTAATAAAGCAAACAAAGTATTAATAATTGCAAGTGGCTGACTATAATCTAAGAAAATAATACCCGTTTCATCTTGTAAAGTGAAATCTTCTGAGAATATATAACCTGGGTTGCCTCGACCAATAATCGTTCCTTTTACAATACAAGGAATTGCAGTAACTCCAGATACTTTAATTTCTCCTAATAACTCTGAAACAGTTGCTTTTTTATAATCTTTATTTTTATGACTTCTTGTAAATGGCAATATTGTTGAAATAGCAAGTATCGTTAAAAATACTCCAACAAATAATTGATAGCTTATTTCTTTATCAAGTAAATATATTCCTAAAATAGTAGCAATTATTAGTATAAAGTATGGTAAGAATTTTATCATAACTTCTAGCATAAAATCATCAGCATAAGATTCTGTTTTGGTCTCATCAAAATTTATATATTCTTCTTGATTATATTCTTTAGAATACTTACTAATAGCTTTTATTCTTTTAGATATTAAAGGATGGGTTGAATTAAATTCATACCATTTAGCCCAAGGATTTAAAAGTTCCCATCTAGCAGCTTTTTTAATATGTTCTTTATTTATTTCACCATTATCATAACTTGTAATAACTAAAGATTTTGAAGATTTAGCATCAAATATACCAAGAGCTGAAATAGAATTTAAACTATGTTTTTTCTTCTTCTTTTTCTTTTCTAATTCTTCATTATTCTCATTATTTTCATTCTCTTCTAAATCATGCTTAGAAGTTGTAAGTCCAAACCCAATTTTAACTAAAGCATTAGCTAAAGAGTTAGGATTTTTAGTTGCTCTAAGTGAAAACTCGTCGGCATAATATTCTCTAGTTCTTGAAAACCATAATATGACATATTCTGAAATAATATATAAAATATAAGCTATAATACCAACAATACCTAAAGAGCTATCGTCGTCATCTGAACTATCAGAATTAAAAGTTATATCATAAATATAATATAAAATTAAAGGTACAATCTGTACGGCTGTCATTAAAAACATATCATAATGCACAGCATGTCCAAGTTCATGACCAACAACTGATTTAACCTCTTCTTCAGTTAATAAATCAAATATTCCTCTTGTTAAAATCATTCTTGCATCATTTTTAGTTCTACCATAGGTAAAAGCATTAGGAGCTCCATCATTTATAAAACCAATCTTAGGAAATTTCATTTTATTATTTTGACAAACTTCATTAATAAATGATTTTAAATATTCCGGAATTTCTTTATTGAAATCAACATGATAAAACCATTTCATTGTTAAATCAGTTATAAACGGTGCAATTAGAAATTGTAATAGTAAAAAAACAACTGAAAATATAAGTAAATAACTAAGTGGTAAACCACATATTTCAAATATAATAATAAGAAACAAAATAAGTATTCCATAAAGTCCTACAATAGTACATAAAGATGTAAATAATAATTTATTTTTCATACTTCTACTCCTCTCAATAAATATTATTTTAGCATTTTTATTATATCATATTTTTATAATATATTTTCTAAAAAATATCTAAATTTAAATTTCTAGTTTTAATATTATTTTTTTAAAACTTTTCTAATCTTTTTATTTAAAATATAATTTTATAAATAGCTAAAAAGGGGCATACAATTTGACTTTTTGAATAAATTATAGTATAATGTTAAAAGTGTGGTGCATTATTCTAGTCAAATATATGCGTTCGAAGATGGGGCTAAAAATCCATTAATTGTGCTCTAAATGATACTTTATATATAATGCTTTTCTTGCCCAAAGAAGGGTGTATATATAATTTTAGATTTAAGGAAAAGTTATAATGGCATATAATGTATTCCTTCTATCACTTCGAATTTAAAAAAAGCATATGTCGTGAGTGGTTAACGGGATATTGTAAAGTAACTTTATAATTGAAAGAAATACTGCAAAAGCGAATAAAAACGCATGTTATTTGTTAGGGAAAACCTCTAGAATGTTTGTACTGTAAGGATTGGAGTGCGGACTAAGTGGTAATCGAGTGTTCAAGCTGGTAACACTTGAATAATTCTTTTAAATAGAAATGGCCTTTTAGGTAACTAAAGGTAAGAATTAGAGAAATTCGACTCGACCTAAGCCGTAAAATTAATTTATAGTATACCACATTAAAAATACATTTTTTAGGAGAATTAGTGATGAAGAAAAGATTTGATTCTTGGATTATAAAAGCTTTCTTACTCACTTTTTTTATTACCTTAATTGTCAGTGGCGTTTCAAATACTATTTCCAATTATTGTAATTTTTATGTTTTATTAATTATCACGATTGTTATAATCTTAGTTGGAATTATATTTGATATTATTGGAACTAGTGTTTTAACTGCTAATGAATCAAGTTTTCATGCAATGGCTTCTAATAAGGTTAAAGGAAGTAAAGAAGGAATTAAATTAATTAAGAATAGTAGCAATATTGCAAGTTTTTGTAATGATGTAATTGGTGATATATGTGGTATTGTATCTGGTAGCATGGGAGCTATGATTTCAATATATTTAGCCAATAGTTTAAATATCAATATAACTATTACTGCTCTTATTGTTTCAAGCATTATTTCAAGTTTAACAGTTGGATTTAAAGCTTTAGGTAAAAGATATGCAACTAAAAACAGTGATAAAATTGTAAGTATTGTTGGCAAAATATTAAATACTTTTAAAAGAGGAAAATAAAAGACTTCAAATGAACTAATCATATAAAGTCTTTTTTTATGTAATTTTATTTTAATTAAAAATTTCTATTTCTTAAAAATGGTGGAAAATCATATTCATTGTCACCATCATCGTCATCATCTTCCATAATTGGAATTTCCTTATTAGGTTTTGAATCTTGTTGTTGGTCATAAATTTGATTTTGTTTTTTAGCTTTATCAAAACCTGTTGCGATTACTGTAACAATAACTTCGTCAGTTAAATTTTCATTAATAACTGAACCAAAAATAGTATTTATATCATTATTGGATGCACTTCTTACAACTTCTGCTGCTTGTTCAGCTTCAAATAAAGTTAAATTAACACCACCAGTAATATTAATTATAGCATCAGTTGCTCCTGTAATTGAAGTTTCAAGAAGTGGTGAAGAAACGGCTTGCTTAGCTGCTTCAATAGCTCTATCTTCACCCATTCCAATTCCAATTCCAATAATAGCATTTCCTGATTTTTCCATAACAGCTTTTACATCAGCAAAATCAAGGTTAACTAGTCCTACTACAGCAATTAAATCTGATATTGATTGAACACCACGACGTAAAACATTATCAACTTCTTTAAATGCTTCTAATAGTGGAGTTGATTTATCAATTATTTCACGTAAACGGTCATTTGGAATAACAATTAAAGTATCAACATGTTTCTTTAATTCTTCAAGTCCTGCCATGGCATTTTCCATACGACGTTTTCCTTCAAAGGTAAATGGTTTAGTAACAATTGCAACTGTTAAAGCTCCCAAACCTTGGGCTATTTCAGCCACAATAGAAGCGGCACCAGTTCCAGTTCCTCCACCCATTCCACAAGTTATGAAAATCATGTCAGCACCTTTTAAGGCTTCTTCAATCTCTTTTTTAGATTCAACAGCAGACTCACGACCTATTTCTGGTTTTCCTCCAGCTCCAAGTCCTTCAGTTAACTGTTTTCCTAATTGTATTTTAACATCTGCCTTAGATTTTGACAAAACTTGATAATCGGTATTGGCAACAATAAATTCAACGCCTTTAACACCGGTTTCAATCATTCGGTTAACGGCATTACCGCCACCACCACCAACACCTACAACTTTAATCTTCGCCAATTGGTCCATTTCTAATCCACTAAGCATATATTTCCTCCTTAATTGCTTTTTGAGTAAGTTTCAAATTTTTCTAATAAATTAGCACTAGCACCTACTCCTTTTTTCTTAGCTGTTAATTTATTTATTTCTTCTTTATTTAACATTGAATACTTAATATCTCTAAAATTCATTTTACTATCAAAATATTTTATAAGTCCAGAACTTGAAGAAAATTCATTGCTTCTAACACCTAACGTTATCATGTTTGAAACAATTTTATCACATTCAAACTCTTTATCAAGTAAATATGGAAAACCTACTAAATTTGTTATTCCCCCTGTAACAATTATATAACCTATTTCTCTATTTGTTAAGTTGTTTATCTCATTTTTTACACTTTTTATAATTGCTAAAAGTCTTGCTTCCACAATTTGACTTAATTCTAACTGATTAATTTTTATTTCTTCTCCACTGACATTAAACATTTCTGATACATCATTAAAATCAGCATATTTTCCACAAGCAACTGCAAAAGTTTCTTTAAGCTCCGTTGCATATTTTCTATCTATTTTATATATATAACTAATATCTTTATCTATTTTGCTACTTCCAACTGGAATAACCTCTCCTTTTAAAAGTATTCCTTTATTAAAAATTGCTATTTCAGTTTTTCCATAACCTAAATTTACAACTGCTCCAACTTTTAACGAAGTATCATGTCCAATGTTTTCAAAATAATCACCTATAATTCCATATGTAACATCTACTACTTCTAAGGAAGCTTCGTGTAAAAGTTCTAAATATTCATATAAAAACTCTTTTTCAATAGTTGAAACAGCACATCTTACTTCTAAAGTTGAAGAAGTCAAACCCTTAGGGTCTTGAACTTGTAATTCGGAATCAAGTCCAAAGGCAATTGGTTCTAAATACAAAACTTCTCTATCTTTAGGAATATTCTCACGAACTGTTTTATTGATTACTTCTTTAACATGATTAGCTGTTATTAAGCCACTCTCAATTTCAATTTCACTTGTTTCAATTGAAGAATTAGCAGCAAATAAAGGAAAATTCAAGAAAACTTCCTTAATTTCTATATCTAAATCTTTATTTATATTTGAAATTGCTTCTTTCAAACTAGCTAAAGCTTCTTCTTTGTCCTTAATAAGTCCTTTCCTTATTCCCTTACTTTTTACTTTAGTAGATGCTAAAGTGTAAAATTTAAGATTACTTTTTAAAGATACAACTATCTTGATATAAGAACTACCAAGGTCAACACTTGTATATATCACATCAACACCTACCTTATAATATAATTATACATGATTATATTTTTTTTTCAAGAAAAACAAGATTATCTTTCAAAAAAACTGCTTTTTCTACCCTTAAAATTAAGAAAATTTAGAAAAAATCTTTTTTTACTTGCCAATTAGTTTTATTTATGATAATATATTTATGTTTCAAATGGCGAGATAGCTCAGTTGGCTAGAGCAATCGGTTCATACCCGATAGGTCGTGGGTTCGACCCCCTCTCTCGCTACCATAAGTTTACTACTAGATTTTATATCTAGTTTTTTTATTAAATTAAATGAAACTAAAAGTTGATAGTTTAAAATTGCTTTTAAATATATAATATATTATGAAAAGAAGGTATTTTAAATGAAATTTGAGATAATTTAAAACGAATAAGAATTTCTAAAAAATTATTACAAGAAGCTTTAGCTGAAAAAGTAAATGTATCTAGACAATCTGTAAGTAAATGGGAAACATGAGATGCTTACATAACAATTAATAATTTATTAGAGCTATGTAAGATTTTTCACTGTAAAATCAATGATTTATTAGAAATATTATTCTTATTTAGTTTATCGTATATATTTGAATACGGGAGATTGTTAGGACTTGAAACTAAAGGTCAAATGTATAGTGATAGTAATGAATAAAAATTTTTTAAGTACTTCATTTAAATTTAAATATATTATTTAATGACATGATAGAAAAACTTTATAAGTAAAAATAATATGATATAATTTTAGTAAGAAAATAATAATTTATAAAAGTAAACCTTTGGTATGTTTAAAAGACAACATTTAAATGTTATAGTTCTTTTTGAAAGGAGCTAAAAATATGAATCAAGAAAAAATTGGTAAATTTATTGCTAAACAAAGAAAGTTAAAGGAATTAACTCAAGAAGAACTAGCAGAAAAACTAGGTATTACTAAAAATGCTGTAAGTAAGTGGGAACGTGGTTTATGCTTAATGGACATGTCTTTATTAAAACCTCTTAGTGAAATATTAGAAGTAAGTATAAATGAAATACTTGCCGGAGATATAATAGAAAAAAAAGATATAGAAAAAAAGAGTGAAGAAAATATTATAAAATTAACCGAATTAGTAAATTTAAAATCTATGAAATATGGTATTATCGGAATGGCTTTATTTTCTATCATTTTAATGCTAATTTCATTTTTTAAAAATACTTCTATGGCCTCTATTGTTAGTTTGTTATGTGCCTATAACTGTGTTACTTTTTTAAGTCGTTATAAAATAAGAAAAGATAAAACCGATTTATGTACAGGTGTCTTGTTCTTTATTGCTATTATCTGTAATACTGTTGCTTTTATATTATCTTAATCATTATTATTTTTATAGTAGCAAGTGATAGAATAAAATTAAAAAAAATATTATAAAATCACCTAAGTATTATTAGTTTTACTAAATATATACTTCTACTTATTATTAAAAACAAAGAATACACAATTATTGAATAAAATATAGAAAAATGTACAGTATTTTAAAAATATTATACATTTTTTTACTTTCAGATAAAAAATAAGTGTTAAATAATGATATAATATAAAAAAATAGATTTATATTGAAGATATAAAGTAATCATAATTCCAGTAGTAACAATTCTCTTAGTTCTATTGTTTCCAATTAGATATTAATTAAAGATGGTGACATAGTTGAATACAAAGCTTTATTATAGAAAGTTTCAAAGGTTAAAAAGTTGATTTCAACTAAAAAAATGGAACAAGAAGAAAAAATTAAAATATGATATGATATCATTATAGAAATACTTGAATTTGAAGTTTATAATAATGTTATATAAATTAGGAGCAAGATTATGAAAAATACAGTTTTTTTAAATAATATCATAAGAGCAGTTTTCATACTCATGATATTAATATTTGTTTTTATTAAAAATGAACAATTATATTTAAGATTATTTATATTAGCTTTTATATTATTAACTATTTGTATTATAGCTAAAAATGTTTGTAGTTCATTGAATAAATTAAAAATGGCTAATTTTTTTCATAAATTATTTATTATCATTTTTCTTCTGTTTGCTATTATCTTTATAATAACATGGAGCTATATTGTCATTAAAAATAAACAATATCTTTATTTACTTTTTACTATTCCTTTTTGGATATTTATCATTTATATCATACGTAAATATTTTTTAAATAGTAAAAATAATGTTAAAGAAATTACAAAAAAAAAGAGATTTGATTTTAAAATAATTGCTTCTACTTTTTTAGTAGCAAGTGTATTATTAGTTGGAGTTGTTCTTTTGTTTTTAGGAATTAAAGACACCTATTCTACTAGCAAAAAAACTAAAAATTATCTTACTACAACGGCTTATTATAATGATTATGAAATATATGATATAAATGATAAAGATGGTATTACCTATCGCTTAATATACGTTTATAAAGTTAATAATAAAGAATATACAATTAAAACAGATTATGGAAGTGGTTCCATTCCAGATATTAATAGTAAAAGACAAATAAAATATAATCCATCTAATCCTAAAGAAGCTATTTTGTTAGGAACAAATAAAAATAGTTTATTAATTTATTCTGGAGCTTTCTTTTTCTTAGATGGTATGGTATTTGTTTTAGGATTTTTATATACTTTAGGAATTTTTGATAAAATTAAAATTAATATTTTAGGTTTATATATTGGAATAGTATCTCTAATTATAGGAATAGGAATTATAAGTATACAACTTAATGAGGCATCAACTTTGAAAGAAATAGTAAAACAAATGAGATTTTGGTTCTTAATACCTATCATATTTATAATCGTAGGAATTTTTCAAATTATAAAATGTTTATTTTTTGAACGTTTAGAAATAAATAATCAAAAAAGAAAGAAGTGATTTAAATCTTTATTAAACGTTACTTTCCCTACTCGATGTATATTTTTAAGAAATTTACAATTAATAATAAAATAATATCAGTTTAATTATTGATATTATTTTTATTTTTATATTCACTTTTTAAAATACTTTCTATTTCTTTAGGTGATTCTTTGCAACCATTATCAAGCCATTTCTTAATAATCGCATTAAGACCTGCTTTAAAAAATTCCACATGATAATCAATATATTTATCATTATATAATCTTTTTGATAAATGGTAGTCATACTCTTTAATAATAAAATTTTGTTCCATTTTTAACTTAAAATAAGTTTTATAAAATATTTGATTATCTTTTATATGCTTAAAAAGTTTTAAAAAATTATTTGAATTATGGTTTGTTTCTCTTTCTTCTTGATATAAAGAAAAAACTTCCTGCTCTAAATCTTGTCCGATTTTATCTGCTAAATCATATATATCAAGATAATTAACATAAAAAGTAGAACGATTTATTTTAGCAAGTTTACAAATATCAGTAACAGATATTTCACCTATTTCTTTGGTTTGAAGTAAATTTATAAATACTTTACTAATTTTATCTCTTGTTTCTTTTCTTCTTTTATTATTTGGTGTATTCATTATTTTTCTCCTTTTAATTAGACAAATGTCTATAAATTGTTGATTGTTTTTCTTTTTCTAAAAGATTATACTAAAATTGTAATAAAAAGACAAGTGTCTTATTATTGAAAGGAAATGATTATATGTCTAAAATAGTAGATGCTAATAAAAAAATTGAAAATACTGTCTTAAATGGCTACCAAAAAATCGAAGACACAGTTGTTGGTAGTTACAAGAAAGTTGAAGATAAATTTGTTGATACTTTCCTAAAAAAAGATGGTGAAACTATCGAAGAAGCAAAAGCAAGATTACAAAAAGAACAAGAAGAATTGAGAGAAAAACAAGAAGAAAAATTAAATAAATAAAATATTGGAGGTAAAAAAATGAAAAAAGAAACTTTATTAGAAATTATTTTAGGAACTATTGGTGGCTTGGTATTTGCAATAGGTATGTGTATGTGTTTAATATCAGAGTGGAATTTATTTGCATCTGGTGTAGTTGTTACAATTTTTGGTTTTATTATTCTACTTTGCATTATTCCTGTATATCGTAAAAACCATCCTAAAAAAGAACACACACCTATAAACTTTGGAATTGTATTTACTTGGTTTATAGGAATAGTTGGAGCTTTAGTAATGGGATTTGGTATGAGTAAAGTTATGGTTGAAAACCCAGCAAAAACTGATTTACTAATTGGAATTATAACAGATATTATTGGCTTACTAATTTGTGTTCTTAATTACCCAATATATTCTTATTTAAAAAGTAACAAAGACTAATACTTTGAAGAATATTCTTCATTTTTTGTCTTAATAGTATAATATAAATAGTCAGAGGTATGTTATGAAAAAGATATTAAACAAATTATTTGTTCCTAATAAAATAATTGGCTTTATCATATTTAATGTGGCTTTTAGTTTGCTTATTTATGTTTTTAGTTATCATTTAGAAAATACACCCCTTGCCTATATAAGTTATCTTCTATCTACTTATGCTTTAATTATTTTTTGCATTTGGTTTTATAAAATATGTGAATTTAGTAATAATACTATAAAAAAATCTAAACCTTATAAATTGTATAAAGAATATGAACTTTCAGTAACCAAAATTACTTTATTATTTGCTACTCTAATACATTTTACTTATGGTATTTTTAAATTAGGAATAGGAATTTACTATATGTCTTGGTGGTTTATTACTTTTGCCGTTTACTACTTAATATTATGTTTAATGAAATTAGCAATTTTAAAAGATATTAAAAACGAAGTTGGTAAAAATTTAAAAGAAGAATACAAAAAATTAAGATTAACAGGTATCATACTTTTATTTTTAAATTTAATACTATCAGGTATGATTGTTTTAATTATTAAACAAAATATGAAAATAACTTATGCTGGTTTTATTATTTATATAATTGCTATCTATGACTTTTACTTAATAATAAATGCCATCATAAATGTAATTAAATATAGAAAAAATCATAGTCCACTTTTAGCAGCAAGCAAATGTCTTAATTTAACTGTAGCTATGATTTCCATGATTTCTCTTGAAGTTGCAATGATTTCAGAGTTTGGAACCAATGATACTGAATTTAAAATAATAATGACGAGCATAATGGGACTTATCGTATGTATTATAAATACTTCTATGTCTATTTATATGATAGCTAAGTCCAATAAAAAGATAAAAGATATATAATAAAAAGTGATTATCAACTAAAAATTGATAATCTTTTTAAATATAGTCTCCAAAAATTATCACTTATGATATACTAATATTAAATTAAAGAAGGTTAATTATGAATAAGAAAAAAATAATAATAGTTTTTAGTATCATAATAATAATTATTAGTTTGAGTTTATTAGGAATAACTTTATATAATAAAGTAACAAATTATTCTAATGTTTTAAAAATAAATTGGGATATTGAAATTCCAAAAGAAGCTAAGGTTAAAGAAATCTATAGTGCTAATTCTGATGTTAGTATTCATGGAGATGGACTTAGATATCATATTTTTTCTTATAAAAATGAAGATAAAATAACGGATATGGTTAACTGGTCAAAAGAAGAAAAAGAAACTCTATATTACCCTAGTTATCATGAAAGTGTAAATAATTGGTTAAATGAAATTAATGTTTCTAAAAATAAGTACCCTGATTATACTAATTGCAAATATTGGTATACTAAAAAAGATGACAATAGTGAAATAATTATTCTTTTAGACGATACTAAAAATTTAATATATGTTGTTGAATCATTCCTATAAAATTTAATACCCTTGATATATTTCCTGTTAAAATTAACTTTTACATTATAAAATGTTAATGTGAAAGGAGAAAAAATTATGAATCAAGAAAAAATTGGAAAATTTATTGCTGAATGTCGAAAGAAACAAAAAATTACTCAACAAGAATTAGCTATAAGATTAGGTGTATCAGATAGAACTATTGGCAATTGGGAAAATGGAAGAAATATGCCTGATTTATCATTATTTAAACCCTTATGTAATGAATTAAATATTACTTTAAACGACTTAATGAGTGGTGAAAAAGTAAATGTTAAAGAAGAACAAGAAAAGTTTGAAGAAAATATTGTAAATACCATTAACTACTCTACTAAAAAAATAACCAAATATAGCCAAGTTATTTCCTTAATTTTAATTTTATTTGGTTTACTTATATCTATATCAGCAATCATGATTTTTCCTAGTGAAAGCAGTTGGAGTTCTATTTATTCTATAATTGGAATTATCTTATTTACAGTTGGTATTGTTAGAATCTTAAATATAACTAAATGGTATCTAAAATTTCTACTTATGATAGTATTTTTTAATTTTGCAATGGGAATATTATTATTTACTGATTATATAAATGTTAAACATAATCATGAAGCACCAATGTTTAGAACTATAACAACTACTGTTGGTAATGTTATTTACTACGATACTCCCTTTTATGATGTTTATAGATGCAATTTTGACGAAGAAAATGAATATTATGTTATTGAAAAAAATAGTAAAAAAACCATAAGTGAATTAATTAATTATTGTAAATAAAAAACTTAAATTTAATCTTGATTGTAAAATTTCAGAATATTTATTATAATAAATTAAAAAGGAGAATATTATGGAATATAAAAGATTTAAAAACAAAATTATTGCAAGAATTGATAAAAATGAAGAAATACTTGAAAAAATTAAAGAAATAGCCTTAAAAGAAGATATAAAACTTGCTAATATTAATGCTCTTGGTGCAACAAATGATTTTACAGTTGGAGTTTTTAATACTAAAGAAAAGAAATATTACTCAAATAATTTTAAAGGTGATTTTGAAATAGTTTCTTTAACAGGAACAATTAATACAATGGATAATAACTTCTATACACATATTCATATGAGTTGTGGAGACCAAGCTGGAAAAGTTTTTGGAGGACATCTAAATAAAGCTATTGTAAGTGCTACCTGTGAAATGGTTATTGATATAATTGATGGTAAAGTTGATAGATATCATGATGAAGAAATTGGATTAAATTTATTTAAATTTTAAAAAAATAAAAAATTTAATAAATTGGAGGCTTTATGAAATATATTAAATTAATTTTAATATTGATTGTTTTTACATTTATAGTTGGTTGTAAAAAGAAAATATATGAAGATAAAACAAATGATTTTTTAGATTTAAAAATAAAAGAAGTTGAGGTTTATAAAGAACTATATTTAAATGATATAATTGATATAAAAAATAAAGATATTGATATTACTTCTAAAAATTATCAAATTAATACTAATAATTTAGGAAAATTAGAATTAGAAGTTTTCTATACCTATAATAAAAAAAATTATCTTTATAAAGATTATATTGAAGTTAAAGATACTACTCCTCCACTAGTTTTCAGTGGTACAACTAAAACAGTAGAAATAAATTATGATAAAAATCTATGTGATTTAATAACTTATGGAGATAACTATTCGGGTGATATAAAATGTTCTATTACAGGAGATTATGATTTAAGTAAATTAGGAAGTTATAAACTTAATTATACTTTAAGTGATAGTAGTAAAAATGAAACTAATGTAACTGTTACTTTAAATGTTAAAAATACAATTACTCAAACTCCTACAGTATCAACTAAAACTAACTTTTCAGATATTTATCAACTTCATAAAAAAGAAAATACAGAAATTGGAATTGATGTTTCTAAATGGCAAGGAGAAATTGATTTTAAAAAAGTTCATGATGCTGGAGCTACATTTGTCATGATGCGACTTGGAGTTCATGATGGAAATGGAAATTTAACAGTTGATAAATATTTTAAAGAAAATATAAAAAATGCTAAAGCTAATGGTCTTAAAGTTGGTGTTTATCTATATAGTATTGCAACTTCTAAAAAAGAAGCCATCAATCAAGCTGATTTTGCTCTTAAAACTCTTAATAATGAAAAGTTAAACTTACCAATCGTTTTTGATTGGGAAAGTTGGTCAAGTTGGAACTCTTTTAAAATTAGTTTTCATGATATTAATGAAATTGCTAATGCTTTTATAGAAAGAGTTGAAGAAAAAGGATATCAAGGAATGCTTTATAGTAGTAAATTTTATTTAGAAACTATTTGGACTAATAACAAAAATTATCCTGTTTGGCTTGCTCATTATACTAAAAATACTGATTATCAAGGGAAATATCAAATCTGGCAATTATGCAATAATGGTAGAATTTCAGGTATAAATGGCGATGTTGATATTGATATTATGTATTTAAATGATTAATAAAAACTGTTAACTTAAATTTAGGTTCTTCCGAAAGTTTCCGGAAAGAAATAAAAGTGGATAGAAATATCTGCTTTTTATAATCAATAAAAAATGA
>CANQYO010000025.1 GCA_947628095.1 uncultured Bacilli bacterium
CTAACACTTCGTTGATACCTACGCGTGTATTGGACTTTCACCAACTAGATATATACCATGCACGGCACACCAAAAAAGTGACTTTCAATTTGAAAATCACTTATCTAAATCATAATTTAAATTTTTTAATTCTTCTAAAACAAATAATCCATCTTTACGAATTAAGACATCATCAAAATAAACTTCTCCCCCACCATAATCTTTTCTTTGAATTAAGACCATATCCCAATGAATATCTGATGTATTTCCATTATTACATTCTTTATAAGCAGTTCCTGGTGTAAAATGAATACTTCCACCTATTTTTTCATCATATAAAATATCTCCAATAGGGTTTAAAATTTTAGGGTTTAAACCAAAAGAAAATTCTCCTATATAACGACTTCCTTCATCAGTATCTAAAATTTCATTTAGTTTTGAAGAATTATTTTTACATTTTGCTTCAACAATTTTACCATTTTTTAAAGTTAAACTAACATCTTCAAATACAAAACCATCATATGGAGATGGAGTATTAAAAGTTATTGTTCCATTTATACTATCACGAACTGGAGCAGTGAAAACTTCCCCATCTGGAATATTTGATTCACCTGAACAAATAATTGCTGGAAGTCCTTTAATACTAAATGTTATATCTGTATTTTCTCCTTTAATTCTAACTTTATCAGTTTTTTCCATCAACTCTTTAAGGGGTAACATATCTTTATACATTTCCTCATATGGAGCAGTCATAACATCAAAAGCAAAGTTAAAAAAAGTTTCATATGGCATTTTAGCTTTATAAGCATCTACAATACTAGGATAATTTAAAAGAACCCATTTCTTTTTATTTACTTGAATATCTTTATACTTACTCAATGCTTTTTTTAATTTATTATTAAGGTCTGAATCAACAAATCTATCATAATAATCACTTAAAGTATAACGTATTTGAATAAATGAATCATATTCTTCAACTTCAAATTTTAAAGTATTTTTCTTATTTTCAATTATTAAATCATTTAAATTTTCTTTTATTATATTATTTATCTCTGAATCTATATATTTAATTGTTGGAACTCCTTTATGTTTTAAAATTTCCTTAACTAAAACTTTAACTAAAGGCATAGTTGCTTCATTTTCATAAGTTATTAAAACTTTTTCATTTTCTTTAACTTTAATACTATGATTTACAATTATTTCACCTAATTTTTCTATTCTTTCCATTTCTAAAGTCCTTTCATTTTTTATTATCTTTACATTTTTTACAATAATATTTTACACGTTTTTTATAAGTATTTCAATTAAATTATTAAAATTCTCCAATTTAACAAATAATTTTTTTTAACATAAAATAATTTGGAAAGGAGCATTTTATGTACACTAATTATGTTAACCCCAAAAATAGTTATTATACCAAAAGTAATTATCAAAATTTTAAACCTACATCATACAATACTGATGATAGATTTTTAGGAAGTGGTTTTTTAGCACCATTCATTTTAGGCGGAATTGCTGGAAATATAATTCGTCCTAATTATTATAATCAAGGTCCTATTCCCGTTTATATTCCACCACAAATGCCATATTATCCACCATATTCCAATACAAATATTTACTACTAAAAAAAAGCAGTTAACTGCTTTTTATCTTTTAATCATCATTCTTTTAACTTTTTGTTGAACATTAACTGTATCAAGTCCAATATGTCTATCTTGTTCAATCATTCCAATAATGGCCGCTATTTTAGAAGGGTCTAAATCAACTAACATTCTTTCACAATTATGCTCTGAATATCTTTCCCAATCATCAGGGTCTAATTCTTTTGGGTCTGGAAAACCATTAGGTAAAAATGGAATTGCAAGACCACCATATAATTTCCATTCTTCAATATTTTTTTCAGTATCATCAATTATATAACTATTTTTATATTCACGAGGATAAAGTCCTAAAATACTAGCAGCCCAGATTGCTTTACTATTAACATGTCTATGAATATCATGATAAGGTAGAGAAATAACCCCATCAATTCCTGGAGTATAATAATAATATCTACGAATTTTAGTTGCAGCTTCACGTGGTGGATTTATATGGGTTAAATAAACAAAGAAAAATTTAACATCACGATTATCCCCTAGTTCATATACTAATCTTTCATGATATTGAGGACTTTCTATCATAAAATTTAACCAAGATATAGCATTTCTAAATAAGTTTTTTTCACAATGAATTTCTTCATAGTCCATTCTTTTCTTTAAATCTATTGTTTCCTCTAAAATTCCATCCAAAATAGCATAAGACCTTTTTATTTTTTGGTCAATTTTATCTTTATCTTCTGAACTTCTTCCTACAATACTTCTTCTATAAGCCGAACTTGCTAAATAATTAATCATTTCAAGTTGTCTTTGAACAGTAGGTTCAGAATTATTTACAACATTATCAATATCTATAAATACTATTCTAAACTCTTCTCCATAAGCACGACACTCTTCTATTGCTCTTTTTAAACTATTTATTTTTTGATTATTATAATCGAATGCTGCGGCATCATCAGCATTTAATAAAAAACTTGACATATTATTTCCTACCTTCCTAATTTATACACTTTATCAAGAGTTTCTACTGCATCATCATAACTTTCTATCGTATTATAATCAATATTCATTAAAGTTTCATAAATCAAAGGATAATTATCTTTTATTTTTTTAACTAAACAAAACATTAATTCTATATATTGTTTATACATTAAAGAAAAATTAGCATTTTCTCCATAAGTTATAAATTCTCCACTTAAATCACATAATTTAATATCTGTTTCTTTATAAAGAACATTGAAAGTAGGTTTTTGTCCTTTTTCATGCATTGCTAAGTCTAAATGACTAATTCCATTTTCTTCAAGTTCACGTAATGCTTTTAAAATATTTTCTAAAATTAAAAGTAATTCCATTAACGATTTAGGTTCATAATCACTTAAATCTTTATAGTCTAAATGTGGTGTTAAAATAGTTCCACAAATACGGTCATTTACTAAGACAATACCTTTATCAAAATCAGTTAAAGTTATATTAGGTTGTAAAGACAATAAATATTCAATTTGTTCTTTTTTAACAAACGGTTCCGTGTTATAACGAAAGACATCTTTAAAAACATGATTAGCTAAAATACGACAATTAACATTAATAAGTGAAAATAAGTTTTTATGTAGTTTGATTAAATTATTGCCATGTAAAAAAACAACGCCAGAGGAACCATTTTTACCAATTACTTTTCCAGAAGTAATAGCATCCTTTAATGAAAAACTATCAAAACTTAAAACTTCCATATTAACCCCCTATTATCTCCATTTAAGTTTCTAAATTATATCATAATTTTCAACAAATGTCAAACTGCGTTTTCAAACTTTCCACAAATTATGTGGATAAAAATTTAAAAAAAGATTAAAAAATTAAAAAAATTGCATTTTAAACTTTTATATATAGTGCAATATGATATATAATATAAAATGAAAAAAGTCAGGTGAAAGTATGAGTTCAAATAAGAAAAAAAATATAAAACTAAATTCTAAAAATAAGAAAAAAAATACAAGGCAAAATAATTCTTATAAAAAGCCAAATAACTTAAACAAGAAAAAAACTAATACTAATTATAAAGATAAAAAAAAGACTAACAATGAATTAAAAAAAGTTGAAAGTAAAAAAAATAAAGCAGTAGTTAAAAACAAAGAAGTCAATCAAAATATAGATAAGAAAAAAGTAGATAAACAAAAGAACAAAAAAGAACTAAAAGCTTTACAAAAAGAACAAAAAAAAGCATTAAAAACTAAACAAAAAGAAGTGAAAAAAGTAGTTAAAAATGTTGTTTTGAAAATCAAAAAAATGAAAAAAAATGAAACTGGTGTACTTAGTGATTTAATAGATAACAAGGAAAATCTTGACTTATCACAAGTTGAAGTTTTAGTTACTAAAAAATTAAAAAGAAAAAATATTATTTTAAACTATAATAATAAAAATTTAGACAATAAAAATGCCTACGATTTAGAATTTACTAAAAAGAAAAAAATGCATATTCTATATAAAATTCTTTTAAGCATTTTAATGGTTTTAATATTACTAATTATAATAGGAATTATTTATTTCTTCTTAAATTATGGTCTTTTAGATACTGTTAAAATAGAAGCTGGTACTAAAAATTTAACTTTAAATGACTTCTACAAGAAAAAAACTGTTATAAATAAAGATGCTAAAATTATTACAGATATCAACAAAATTGATTTAAATAAAGTTGCTAACTATACAATTGAAATAAAAATTAAAGATAAAGTTAAAAAAATTAAACTTCAAATAGTTGATACTACTAAACCAAAAGTTGTATTTAAAGATGTTTATGAAAATATTGATTATAAACTAAATCCAGAAGATTTTATTAAATCTAAAGAAGACGTTTCAGATATGGAAGTTTTCATAGTAGATGAACCTGTAATTGATAATTATAAAGATTATTCTATAAAAGTTGTTGTAAGAGATAAATATCAAAATGAAATAAGTAAAACTTGTCGTCTTAGAATTTCAATTGTTAAAGAAAATGTCTTTGTAGAACTTGGTACTAAATTAACTAAAGCTGATATTCTTTATAGCATGGAACATGAAAGTTATTTAAACCAAGAAGAAATCGATAAAATAAATAATCAAGGAATTGGTAACTATGAGATTATTACACGTTTAAATGATATTGATTTTAAAACTAAAATTACTGTTGATGATACTAAAGCACCTGATTTAGAACTTCAAAATGTTTCTATTTGGGATGACCAAAAAATTAGTTCTAAAGATGTATTTATTAAAAGTGTAAGTGATGCTTCTAAATTTGAAACTACCATGAAAACCGAAATTGATTATTCCAAAATAGGAGACCAAGAAATTGTAATTGAAGCCATTGATGAACACGATAATAAAGTAGAAAAAACTGCTATTTTAACAATTAAAAAAGATACAATAGGACCTACTATAAGTGGACTTTATAACTTAACAGTTAATAAATATACAAATATAAATTTCTATAATGGTGTTTCAGCTAATGATAATAAAGATGGTAAAGTTAATTTTACTGTAAGTGCAAGTAATGTTAATACTAATGTCTATGGAACTTACTATGCAACCTATTCGGCTGTTGATAAAGCTGGAAATAAAACAACTGTTAGAAGAAAAATAACCGTAAATCATGATGCAACTGATACTAATAATAAATTAAATGCTTTCTATCAAAAAATTGGTAGTACTAATTATGAACAAATAAGACAATATGTAAGTAAACATATCAAATATAATGCTAATGCTGGTGGAAATGACCCAATTTGGTATGGCTTAACTAACTTAGCTGGAAACTGTATTGTTCATGCTAAAATTTATCAACGTTTACTAGAAAAAGCTGGTTATCAAACACAACTTATTTATACAACTGATAGGTCTCACTATTGGCTTCTAGTAAAAATAAATGGTGTTTGGAGACATTCTGATGCAACTCCTGGAAAATATCATTCAATGATAAGTGCTGCAACAGATGCAGAAAGATTAGAACACTTACAAGGAAGAGATTGGGACCATTCAAAATGGCCTAAAGCTGAATAGGAGGTATAATGCAAATATTATTACTTATATTAAGTATTCTTATATACCTTTTCTTTGGTAAAATTGGCTTTATTTATCTCCTTTTTAGTTGTATTTCTAGTTTCATCTTATCTAAATATTTAAATGGTCGTCATAAAAAACTTGCTCTTATCATGTCTATAACTTTAACTTTAATTCTCTATCTATTCTTTAAATTTATCAATTTCTTTGATTTTAAAAATATCTTTGTTCCTTTAGGAATATCATATTACACCTTACAAATATTCTCATATCTTATTGATTTATATAAAGGAAAAATTAAAAGAGAAAAGAATTTCTTTCGTTACTTACTTTATGTTATATACTTTCCTTATATTTTTATAGGACCAATTACAAAATATCAAGATATTAAAGAAGACTTTGACCATTGTAAAAAGTTTCATAAAGAAAATTTTAGCTTAGGAATACCAAGAATTGTTTGGGGTCTTTTCAAAAAAATAGTTATTGCTAATCGAATGTGGATTATTATAAATACAATTACCAATAACTCATATGTTGGTTCTTATGTATTACTTGCATGCCTTCTATATTCTATTCTTTTATACTGTGACTTTTCAGGAGGAATTGATATTGTTCTTGGTATTTCAAAGATTTTTGGAATTAACTTAAAAGAAAATTTTAATCTTCCTTTTAAATCTGAAAGTGTTAAAGAATTTTGGAATCGTTGGCACATATCTCTTGGAACTTGGTTAAGAGATTATATTTATATTCCACTTGGTGGTAATAGATGCTCTAAAATAAGACAAAAAATAAATGTTATTTTAACCTTTTTAGTATCTGGTTTTTGGCATGGAACTACCTATATTTTTTGGGGACTTTTAAATGGTATTTTAGTTGCTTTTAGTTCTAAACTTAAAACGAAATATAAAATATTAAATCAAATTATAACTTATGTTTTAATTTCCCTATTATGGGTATTCTTTATTTATCAAAATTCATTCATTAAACCTTTTACAATGTTAATAAGTATTTTTACAACTTTTAATTATCTTGATTTATTTAAAAATATTCCTAATTTAGGTTTAGACATTCTTAATTATATTGTTTTAATTATTTCTATCTTAACTTTATTCTATTATGATTATCATAAAGATAAAATTAATCAAAAATTCAAAACTTCTAAAATAGAATTTAAAACGTTTGCAATTTGTTTATTAGTTATTATTATTTTAATATTTGGTGTTTATGGCTTTGGCTTTGAAGTTAAAGACTTCATCTACAGTAAATTTTAAGGTGGTGGATTATGAAATATATTAAATGTATTATAATTATTGGAGTATTTATTTTAATATTTTTCTTTATAAATCACCTACTAATGCCTAAATATAGTGAAACTTTAAGAGAAGGAAGTTTAACTAGAGAATATTATAAAGAAGATAAAAATCATGAAGTAATTTTTTTAGGTGATTGTGAAGTATATGCTAATTTTTCTCCAATGGTACTTTATGAAAAAGCTGGTATAACTTCTTATGTCAGGGGAAATTCTCAACAATTAATTAATCAATCTTATTATATTCTTAAAGAAACTTTAAAATATGAAATTCCTAAAGTTGTTGTTTTCAATGTTAACTCTATGCGTTATGGTGAAGATGAAAAAAATGAAGCTTATAATAGATTATTAATAGATAATATGAAATGGAGTAAAGAAAAAATTGATTTAATTAATTCTTCTATGACTGAAGGTGAAACATTTTTATCATATGTCTTTCCAATTCTTCGTTATCATTCAAGATTTAGTAAACTAACAAGTGAAGATTTTAAATATTTTTTAAAACCAAAACAAAATTCTTTTAATGGCTTTTTAATAACTAAAAAAATTAAACCTTATACAAGTTTACCACCTAAAAAAGTTTTAGCAAATTATAATTTCAGTGATTATTCTTATGAATATTTAAATAAAATTACTGAGTTGTGCCAAAAAAATAATATTGAATTAATATTAATTAAAGCTCCTTCTCTTTATCCATATTGGTACAATGAATATGATAATCAAATTAGACAATATGCTTTAGAAAATAATCTTGATTATTATAATTTATTTGAAGAAAAAGATGTAATTGGTATTGATTATCAACTTGATACTTATGATGGTGGCTTACATTTAAATTTAAGTGGCGCTACTAAATTATCTGAATACTTTGCTAAAATATTAAAAGATAACTATAATTTAACAGATTATAGGACCGATAAAAAAATTAGTAGTATTTACAATGAAAAATTAAAAGAATATAATAAACTTATAAAGGAGTGAAGAAATGAAAAATATTTCAAAATTATTATTAACAATTATGATTGCAATTTTATTAACAACTGGTTGTGGAAAAAAAGAAAAAGAAGAAAATGTAAAAAATACTGCCTATACTTTTGTATATGAAGACAAGGAATTTATTTTAGGTGATGTGTTTACTGAAGATAAGTATGGAAAAGCCATAGACTATTCAGAAGTTGCTAGTTGTGCTTTTGAAGGACTAGATAAAACTTATACTTATGAACATTTTGTTGTAACAACCTATCCAAGTGGTAATACTGATAAAATAATGTCTATCTATTTTAATGATAGTGAAATTTCAACAACTGAAGGTATTAAAATAGGTGATTCTATTAATGATTTAACTACTAAATACGGTAATGAATATGAAGAAGAAGATAATCTTTATACCTACACTCTTGGAAAAACTCATATAAAATTCATTCACGAAAATGATATTATAACTAGTATTGAATATACATATGATGCTTAAAATACTATATTAAAAGAACTAAATAATTTATTATCAATTTAGTTCTTTTTATTTTAAAATTAAATATCTTCTAATGAATTCATAAGTAAAAAATCTTTTAATTTAATATGGGTAACTGTACTCGTAGAATAATCAATATCATCATTAGTAATTAATATTTTTTTATGCAAATTGTCAATAGTACTAAAAGCACCAAATTCTCTATCATAAGCTTTGCTATCTTCAACACTATATGCAACTTGAATATAATATTCCTTACCATCTTTAAAGGCAATAAAATCTATTTCTTTGTCTTCTTCGGTTTTACTTAAAACTTTTAAATTGTAGTCCATATATATAAGTTCATTATAAACTATATTTTCTAAATTATGAGTCAAATCATATCTATTATTTAAACATCTAAGTGAATTAAAAGAAACATCTTCATCATAAATCTTAAAATAATAAGATAATTCATTTTTGGTCTTTGAAGAATATGGTTGTATTGTATTAATAACAAAAGCTTGTTCTAAATAACCTAAATATTTAATTATAGTATTTATGGAACCTTCTATATGCTCATTTTTTAAATAACCTTCTATTCCTCTTGATGAAAATATTCTTGAATTAGACAATAATACATAATTAACTATTCTTTTAAATAATTCTTCATTTTTAATATTAAATCTCATAATTAAATCTTTTACAATTATAGACTCATTTAAATCTCTTAAATATATAAGCATATCATTAGTATCAAATTCAAATCTTTTTGGAAAACCTCCCCAAATAAGATAATCTGTAATACTAATTTCTTTGTTTAATTCTTTAGCATATTCAAGTATCTCTTTATAAACAAAAGGTCTTATTCGAAAAGATACATATCTACCGCTAAAAGCTGATGTATATTCTTTAGAAAGTATCTTAGAATTTGAGCCTGTAATAAATACAGAATTATTATGCAATCTTAGAGTTTTGACAGCTAAATTCCAATCAGTAACTTCATGAATTTCATCTAAAAATATATAACATTTACCTTCTTTTCTATTCTCATCTATATATTCTAGTAATTTTTTAGAATTATAAATATTAGATATTATACCCTCATCTTCGAAATTTAAATAAATAATATTCTTAGTTTTTTTACCTATTTCTTCCATTATTTGATTTAAAATAATAGATTTTCCACATCTTCTAACTCCAGTTATTATTTTAATTAAATCTGTATCATAAAAACCTCTGATTTGTTTTAGATAATGTTCACGATTAATCATTTAAAACACCTCTACTATAATTATATTGAACAATTTTTAATTAGTCAACATTTTTGTTCACTTAACTGAACAATTTTTCCTTTTTTGTAAATTTGTTCATTTGACTGAACAATTTTTTTAACTATTTATTTATATTTTTAACATAAAAAAATAATTTATACAAAAAAATAAAGTAATTTTTAATTTTACCTTATTTTATTTTTCATTCATATCTAAGAAATCATGAATTATATTTAAAACTTGACTTACTTTTTCTTCTATAACTTCAGTTGCTTCAACTACTCTGAAGTTTTTTATATTCTTCCAAGCTTCATATGTCTTCTGGTCAACATCAATTGCATTTTCAGGGTCTTCAAATCTTGCTACATTAGTTGTTGTATTATATTTATTTTTTATCTCAGCTGCTACTGTTTGTAAATCAATTACTAAATCATATTGATTAGTTAAATCTTCTTCCTTTAAATTATTTTTAATAAGTAATTCATTCCACAATTCTTCGCCTAGATAAGCTTTGCTATCTAAAATTCCTCTATCCATTAAAATTATACATTTTGTATCTTCTGGAAATTTCTTAACAATATCAAAATATCTTTTTTCTTTATATCTTTGTAAGTTTAATACTTCATGTTGAAAATCAAAAACACTAATAGAATTATCACCAAAAGGTTTTATTCCTCCAAGTATTAATTCTGTCGCACACTCATTGAATAAAAGTACATGATAACCATGTCTTTCTAAATCTTCTTTTACTTCAGAAACAGTAACTGTTTTACCAGCACAAGGTCCACCAGTAATAACAATACACGCTTTCAATACACCCATAAACTACTCCAATTTCTTTCTTTTTATTCATTATTATTATAATATTATTTAAAATATTGTCAAGAATTTTTTAATTCTTGAAATTTACTATTTTCTAAATTCTTAAACTGGATGAATGTGAATAAAAACTTCCTTAATATTTTCAAAGTTTTCTTTAATTTTATTTTCAGCTCGATTAGCAATTTCATGACTTACTGATGTTTTTAAATCACCTTTAACATGAATTGTTAAGATAACAACAAATTTATAACCAATAGCTATGGAATGAAGGTCTGATACTTTAATGATTTTCTTATCTTTTAAAAGCATTTTTATAATTTTAGAACAAGTTTCATTATCAAGAGAAACATCCATTAAAACATTATAACTTTCTCGAAATAACTTAATACCAGTTAACATAAACCACATAGAAATTAAAATACCAACAATAGAATCTAAAAAATAAAAGCCAAAATTAGATAAAATAATTGAAAGAAAAACTCCACTTGTTAAAAATATATCGTTTCTATGGTCTAACATACTTGATTTAATTAAAATATTATTTTCTTTTTTTAATAAACTTCTAGTATATAAATATAAACTTAATTTAACTATAATTGTAATTAAACATACAATAACTAAAGAATAAGAAAAAACAATTTTATTAGCTAAAAATAATGATTTAATTGAATCAAATAAAAGTTTAATAGAAATAATTAAAATTGAAATACTTATAAACATTGAAAATATATATTCTGCTTTACCATGTCCAAAATTATGGTCTTCATCACTATCACTACTAGCAATTTTATTACCAATTGAAGTCATTAAAGAAGCAAAGACATCGGTTATACTATTAAAACCATCAGCAATCATTGATTGACTTTTAAATAATAACCCAACAATAATTTTTATTATAAATAAAAAACAATTTGCAAATATTCCTAAAATTCCAACTAATCTTGTAACTTTAAAACGCTCCATTTTATCACCTTAATTTTTATTATCAAATTTTTCATCAATTACTTCTGCTTCAATTATTTTTTTAGCAGATGTATTCTTTTTAGAAGTCTTAGATTTTTTTCCTTTATTCTTATAATAAAAGCAATATAAATAGTATAAAACTATTATAAATAATAAAACCGGTAACAGATAAACAAACAAATTAGCTGCTACATAAAAAACTATAATAATAACTGTAATAGTTAAAATAATTTTTAAAATATTCACTATATTGTTTTTCATTTATATCACCTTTTTTTCATTTCTTTGATTATAACATAGTACATTGTATTTAGTAAACATTATTTAATTTACAATATTTTTCGATTAATAGACATATCTTGACAAAATATTACGTTTTAGTTAACAATTCTAAAAGTAAATTTTAGTAAGAAAAAAGCTTAAATATCTTGAAACTAAATATTTTAGTTTGACAATTAATTTAACACTTTCAAAAAATCATTTGGAATATCAAGTTCAAATTTAAGTCTTTCATTAGTAATAGGATGATTAAATTCTAAATAATAAGCATGCAAATACATTCTTTTAGCTTTATCTTTAAAATCAGAATATTTTTTATCACCTAAAATAGGCGTTTTTAAATCATGCATATGTACTCTAATTTGATTTTTTCTTCCAGTTTTAATATTTATATCAAGTAAAGAATAATTACCTTTAGTTAATATTAATTTATATTCCGTTATAGCAAGCTTACCATTTTTTTTATCATTAGTTGAATAAACTAAATTGGTTTTAGTTTCCTTTAAATAAGATTCTATTCTTCCACTTTTATCAGGTACACCTTTAACAATTGCCATATACTTACGAATAACCTTGGACCAATTAGCTTGCATTATTTCTTTAACTTCATTAGATTTAGCAAATACTACCAAACCAGATGTATCAAAATCTAATCTATGAACTATAAATATTTTATTATTCTTATTTTTTCTTTTAATATATAAATATACTTGATGAAATAAAGTGTTCTCACTTTCTTTTTCATTACTAATCGTTAACAAATGTTCTTTTTTATCAATTACTAATAAATATTTATCTTCATAGATAATCTTTAATTTATTAGTTTTCATCTATAATCCTTTCAATAGCATTTAAAACTGCAATTCGACCATACTTGTACGTTAAAGAACCTTGGAAATAAGCAATATAAGGCTCACGTATTGGACCATCACATGAAATCTCAATACTACTTCCCTGAGTAAAACTACCACTTGCCATTATAATTTGGTCATTATAACCTGGCATATCAGTAGGAATTGGTCTTATATAGCTATCAATTGCACTTTTTTCTTGAATACCTTCAACAAATTTTATTAATTTATCTTTATCATTAAAAGTTATATTTAAAACAATATCTGGATGTTTTTCATTATATTTTGGACTAACATTATAGCCAAATTCTTCTAAAAGAGCACTAGCAAAAATATTAGTTTTTAAACTACTAGCAACAACACTTGGAGCCATATATAACCCTTCTAAAATTAATTTATTCATGCCAAGAGTTGGGCCTACTTCACTTCCTTGACCAGGAACAGTTAATCTTTCAGCTACTAATTCTACTAAATCACTTCGTCCTGCAACATAAGCACCATTTGGAGCTATTCCACCACCTAAATTTTTAATTAAAGAACCAACCATAATATCACAACCAACCATAGTTGGAGTTATAAATTCTGTCATTTCAGAATAACAATTATCAACCATAATAATTACATTTTTTTTGATTTCTTTTATAAAACTTACTACTTTTTTTATTAAATCAATATCAAGACTTTTTCTAGTTGAATAACCTTTGCTTCTTTGAATTTCAATAACTTTACAAGGGTTACTTTTCAAATATTCTTTAATTTTTTCATAATCAAAATCATCATTTATTAAATCAATTTGTTCGTATTTAATACCAAAACTCTTTAAAGAACTAGCATTAGGTGTTATTCCAATAACTTCATCCAATGTATCATATGGTTTGCCTGTAATTGATAAAAGCGTATCATTTGGTCTTAAAAGTCCAAATAAAGTTACAGTTAAAGCATGTGTACCTGATATAAATTGAGAACGAACTAAAGCCTTTTCACTTCCTAAAACATAAGCAAAAATATTATCTATTTTATTTCGTCCATAGTCATTATAGCCATAACCTGTAGTACCTGAAAAATCACTTTCATTAACTTTAAATTTATTAAAAGCTTCTAGAACCAATTTACTATAATGTTCCTCTAATTTATCAACTTCTTCTATTTTATCTTTAATTTTACAATCAATTTTAGAAATTATATCATTAGTTATCTTATTCATAAATTTCTATCACTTCCCCACTCTTTATTTCTTTGGTTTCAATTACTTCAACTATTTTATTAACAACAGTTGCAATTGGTATCAATCTATTTTGATTAATTCTTTTTAATTCATTATCTAAAAATTCTTTTGGTAAACTTAACGTTCCAGGAGTTGCTACCCAATTTGGAGCAATAGCAACAACTCTATTATTTAAAATAAGACTTAAACACTTAGTCATATGAATAATTCCGGCTTTACTAACCGCATAATCAAGATTATATTTGTTATATGTACTAATTCCATCAGTCGATGCCATATTAATAACAATTGAATCTTTATTCATAATATAACTAGCATATTTTGTAACTAAAAAGGTTCCAACAACATTAACTTCTAAAACTTCCATAAATTCTTCTTTAGTTTTATCTTTTATTTCATTATCATGATAAGTAGCTGCATTGTTGATAAGTACATCCAAAGTCTTATATTCTTTAGTTATTAAATTAATTACTTCTTTAATTTCTGCTTCATTTTTTAAATCACATTTTAAAATCAAGCATTTAACTTGATATTTATTTTCAATATCTTTTTTGATTTTTTCTAATTTTTTTTGATTAGTACAATATGTTAAACATAAATTATACCCTAAATTTGCCATTTTATAGGCCAAATTAGCACCAATTCCTTGAGTTGCACCGGTTATTAAACAATTCATATCAATCCCTCAAATTCCTCTTTATATTACCATTTATTGGGTATAAAATCAAGTTAATATAAAAAAACAGATTTAAATCTGTTAGTTTTTCTTACTTTAATTCTGTACTAGATATTGCATTTAAAGTTAAATCTGCTCTTCTTCCTTCTAAATATGCATAATAACCACTAGAAGCTATCATAGCAGCATTATCAGTTGCATATTTAATACTTGGAAATATATAATTAATATCATTCTCTTGACATAACTCTTGAAATTTTTTTCTTATTCCCAAATTGGCTGCTACTCCACCTGCTAAAATTAAATTTTTAACTTTATATTCTTCGAGGGCATGCATTGTCTTTTTAGTTAATGATTTAATAACAACATCTTGAAAGGTTGCACATAAATCTTCTTTATTAATTTTATTACCTCGCATATTTTCATTATGAACTAAATTAATAACAGCACTTTTTAAACCACTAAAACTAAAATTATAAGTATTATCATTTAAAGGAATTGGTAAGTTATATGTAACTTTACCCTCACTTGCTAATTTATCAATAACAGGACCTCCAGGATATTCAATTCCCAAAACCTTAGCTACTTTATCATAACATTCTCCAACAGCATCATCTAAAGTTCCACCTAATTTTTTAAATGAATAGTCTTTTTCCATATAAATAAGTTCCGTATGTCCCCCACTTATAACGAGAGCTATTAAAGGAAACTCTAAACGCTTAACTAAATTATTAGCATAAATATGTCCTGAAATATGATGCACAGGAATTAATGGCTTTTTATATAAAAAAGCTAATGTTTTAGCACATTCAACTCCAACTAATAAACTTCCAATTAACCCTGGTCCATAAGTAACAGCTATTGCATCTATATCTTCAATTTTAAGACCTGCTTTTTCTAAACACTCTTCTAAGACAAAAGTTATATTTTTAATATGAGCTCGACTGGCTATCTCTGGAACTACTCCCCCATATTTTTTATGTATATCTATTTGAGTAGAAATAACAGTACTAATTTCACAAGTTCCATTTTTAACAATTGAAAAACTAGTTTCATCACAACTAGATTCAATTCCTAATATATATATATCTTTCATTTACATCAACTCTTTTTCCATTAAAATACCATTTACATCATTATAATATTTTTTTCTAAGACTAACTATTTTAAATCCATATTTTTGATAAAGGTATATAGCTTTTTCATTATCTTCTCTAACTTCTAAAGTTATATTTTTAAGTTTTTTTGAAGATGCTAAATCTATTAATTTTTGAAGAAGTGAAGAACCAATATGCTTATTTTGAAAAAAATCTAAAACGTTAAAATTAACTATTTCAATTCTATCATAAATTAAATAATAATTAATAAAACCTACTACATGATTATCAATTAAATAAACTAAATATTTGGTATAGGGATTATTTTCGAAATCATATATTATTCCATGAATGGAAAAAATACTTGGAAACTTTTCTTCAAGTTCTTCAATAATTTTTTTATTTTCTGTTTTTAAATCTATTATCATTATTGTTCCTTTAAATTCTCCTCAGCTTCAGTTAATTTTAAATATGTTGGTTCAATCAAATGAGGATTAATATTTTCACGATTTCTATATCTTAAAACAATTTTTAATATGTCAGGATTATAGTCTACAATATTTAATAAATTAAGATTTTTATCTTTGGTAACAACAACATATTCTTTTTCAAATTTTTCTAAAATTTGTTGTAATTCAGATAATTTTATATATTTATCTTTAACAAGAGGTGTTTTTCCTTCATAGACACCAGCATAGACATAACCTCGTCTAGCATCAATCATTGGAACAATTAGTTTATCTGAATCAACACTAGTTGCCATAGCTTCTAAACTTGTAATCATTGTAATAGGAATTTTCTTAGTGTAAGCATAAATTTTAGCAAAAGTCATACCAATTCTTATGCCGGTATAAGAACCTGGTCCTGATACAACGATTATTTTATCAATTTCAGTACTATTTAAATTTAATTTTTTAAATAATTTATCAATTTCATATATTGTATATTTTGATAATTCATGTCCAAAATCTTTTTTTATTTCTCCAAGTAATTGATTGTCCAAAACTACCCCAGCATATAGATAACTAGAAGAGGTATCTATATAAAACACTTTCATGAAATAACTCCACAAATATCTTCGTATTCTTTACCATAAGGTATTAAAACAAGAACTCTTGTATTTTCATCAATAATTTTAAATTTAATATCTAATCTTTCTTCAGGCAATTTGTCTTTAATCATATCAGCCCATTCTATTATAGTAACACCTTTTTTATCATAATAATCTTCAATTCCAATATCTTCATCATGTTCTTCTAAACGATAAACATCCATATGATAAAGTGGTAGTTCTCCATTAGGATATTCTTTAATAATATTAAAAGTTGGAGATGTTATATCTTCTTCAATTCCTAAAGCTTTAGCAAAGGCTTTAACAAAAACGGTTTTACCACTTCCAAGGTCACCAGTTAAGCAAATTACCATATTTGGAAACTTCTCAGATTCTATATTTTCTGCAACAAGAGCAGTATCTCTTTCATTATAAGTTGTTATTTTATATTCCATTTCTATCACCAAAACAATTATACAAAAAAAAAATATGATAGACAACATATTTTTATATGTTTGACAGAACAAAATGTATTTTAAGCATAAATATGTAAAATTTTAATGATTTCCAATTTTAGCATTAACAACTATCGCCAACACCAAAGGGCTTAACTTCTGTATTCGGATGGACTATTTCTATTATTATCATATATTATTCTATATTTCAGGACACCTATATTTTTTTCTTAATGAAGTTTATTCAATTTATCTTTCATACTTAGGAGGGTTTTGTAATGTTTTTTTTAGAAAAAAGCAATGCAAACTTACATCTAAAGCACGAGCTAATTTATCAATAAAGATAATAGATACTCCTTGTTCAACTTTTTTGGCAGTAAGATTGTATAACATATTTGGACTACTGTCAATTTCTTCAGCAAGTTTTTCAATAGTTACAAAACCTTTTTCATTCATTATTTTTGAATTATTGCAATGATACCTATAATAATTAATGTTTTTCCCTATTAACATTAATAAATCTTTTCTATTTTCTTCAGTATAATTCATTATGTGCCTCCTATAATTAAGTTGTTTACTTAATAAACCTCAGCAATTATTATCACCAAAATAATGTAATTTAGCCATAAATTACCAACTTAATTATTTTAAGTTATTTACTTAAATTTAAAACCATGCTATAATCATATTAAAAGTTAGGAGGAAAAAATGAAATTAATTATTTGTGCTAAATTACAAGGTGCCTTTGAAGCTTATAACATATTTGTAGATGGCGAAAAGGTAACAAAAGTTAGAGGAGACAAAATCACTACTCTTAAAGTTTCTGATGAAGAACATCAAGTTCAATTAAAAAGTGGTAGTGGCAAATCAAGTTTAATTAAAATTAGTAAACCTGAAAAAGATGATGAGGAAATAAATTTAACATTTACTACCAATTATGCTAGGTCTTTTAAAGAAGGTTATTTTGAACTAATGGAGGAATAAATGGCAAAAGTAGAAGTAATAAAAAGCGAAAAAGCTAGTAAAAAGATAAAAAGTAATGATTTAAAAAAAGAAAGTAAACAAAACAATAATAAAACTAATATAAATGATACTAAGGAACTTCCAAAGGAACAAAGCTCACAACAATCTAATAATAAAACAACTGATACTAATAGTAGTAATAGTGGTATAGGTGGCGTGATTGTTTTTATAGTTATTTGTATTGCTATAGTTTGGGTCTTAAGCAAAACTGGTTTTTTTAGAATTTTTGACAGTAGTTCTACTATCGGTACTTGGTATAATGAAGCTGGTACTATTTTAAAGGTTAAAAAAGATGGAACTTGCGAAGTAAATTTTTCAGAAACTGATTATAATGTTACAAAGTACAAACAACATTATGATTTTGGTGATGTAATAGTTACCAAATGTGAATGGAAAAAAGATTTTAATGAAGACCAAATGGCTTCTGTAACAGTTACTATGAAATACGGAACACTTGAATTTACTGACACATTAATACAAAATACTTGGGTTCACTCAAACGATTGGGGAGGGTTTAAAAGAAAATAATTCTACTCAAGTATTAATACAAAAAGTCCTTCCCTACAAACATTATCTAATAAGGATAATGTTTTTTTTGTTAAAACTTTTTTTGAAAATTTATATACATTATTTTATGAAAAGAAGTTGATCAATGATGACTAATAATGATGCGATAATAAGAGAACTTTCTTATCAATTTATAAAGATTTATTACATTAAAATCAGAAAGAACTATTATAATTGAATATTAAGAAAAAATTGATAGTTATTAGTTAATAGATTAACTAATTTAGTACTCAAATTAATGATAATTCAAATAATAAAGAAATCTAAAAGAACATTCTTGGAAAAATCAGGACACCTATGAAAACACCTAATTAAAAAAAGCCCAAAATTCAAAATAAAGAGCAAATAAAAAAAGGAATAAATATATCACATTTTTCCTTTATAAACAAAAAAAATCTTAGCGATTTCCTATTTTAGCCTTAACAACTATCGTCGGCACCAAAGAGCTTAACTTCTGTGTTCGGGATGGTAACAGGTGTACCCTCTTCGTTATAATCACTAAGAAAATATATTCAGAATAGTTCTTTCAAAACTTAGATAATGTGTTCATCAAATTAAATAATTATGATTAAATCCTCGATCTATTAGTACTGGTCAACTCAACATGTCACCATGCTTCCATCTCCAGCCTATCAAC
>CANQYO010000026.1 GCA_947628095.1 uncultured Bacilli bacterium
ATTAAATCAACTCTCTTTTTACCTTGATTTAATTATACACCTTTTTTCTTTTATTTTTTAAGCGATTGCCATACAACTTCACAGATTTAAAAGTTGGGCTTGACTTTTTAATTAATAAAATTTAAACTAATAAATTAGTAATTATGATAGTATTGACCTTAATAAAACAATAAATAATCATAAATACTTATACAATAGAAATGAAGCAAAGGAGGTGAAAAATATGTGTAAATTAGGAGATATAATTGTTATAAAAGAATTTAAAGATAAACATGGAGAAATAGTACCAAAACATTCTTTCGTTATAATTAACGATGAAGCTGATTATATAGAAGGTTTTAAATATGATTTTGTTTCTAATATGTTATGTAGTTTTCATAACGAAGAACATAAAAAAAGAAAATTAAAATTTAAACAAAACTTACCAGTTAAAGAAAAACAAGTATCTGGAGAAAACATCAACGAAAAAGAAGGTTATATTAAAGCTGACCAATTATATTATTTTGATAAAAGTAAAATAACATATAAGGTATTAGCACACGTTGAACCAGAATTACTAGATGAATTAGTACAGTTAATATTAGAATTGAAAGAACAAAATTTATTAATACCTATTTATACTAATATTGATGAAAAAATTAGTAATTAAAAAATTGACAAGTTTACTATCAAATGATACAATATCTTTCAATATTTTATATATTTTTTATAAAAAAAGTGTATAATATTATTAGAGAGGAGTTACTATGAATAATAAAAAGACAAGTACTATAAAATTCCCTAAAGGTTTCTTTACTAGTATAAAGCCTTGCAAAACTAATCATAGTAAAGAAAAAGAAAAACCTTTCGAGTGGAACGAAAATGTACTTAAAGGTAAAACGAAAGTTACATTAGTATCTAATAAACCAGTCAAATGATTTTGAATATTTTTTATTAAATGTCCTCTTTCTATTATAATAGAAGGAGTTTTTATTTTTTCTAAATCTTTGCCTTGTTTCACATTTTTTTATGAAGATACTACTATTTCATAAATCACTTTTATTATTTATATCTAAAAAGAACTGAATTTTTATCAGTTCTATATTTTTAATATGGCGTCCCCAGTAGGAATCGAACCTACATTTAATCCTTAGGAGGGATTCGTACTATCCTTTATACTATGAGGACAAAAAAGAAAATTAAGATTTTAAATTTTCATACAAAAATAATTTATAATTCCAATCGTCAGCTTCATTTGATAATTCCATTATATCTTCATTAGACATATTTTTAAGTAAATATTTTGCTACATCATCTATCAAACATTTATTACAAATAAACATATATTCTTCTTCACTAAGTGATATATCTCTAATTCTTTCTACAAATAAATTTAATTTTCGAAAAACATCTTTAAAAGTATTATTAGCTTGAATTTCCTTTTTATTGATTTTATATTTTTTAAAAAAATTAGTTATATCAACAACTTGATGGATATAAACTGCATTATCTAATAAATATAATAATTCGTCATTACTAATTTTTTTTAAAAGAGTAAGTAATTTTGTAGATATTTTTTTAGCCTCTAAATCTGAAATTTCAACATTATCTTCAAATAAATCTCCTAACTTATCTTCTAATTTTAAAATACTAATCAATTCTTTACTCATAGAATTCACCTCTAATTAAACATATCTTCAAAGTATTTATTTAATTTATTTTCAAAAATCACTAACATATTATTAACTTCATTCTGATAATTAAGAAATTCTGTATATACTATTGAATTATTTAAAATATTTTCTTTTTCTTGTATTTTTTTCTCTAACTCTTTTTTTCTTGTATTATCTTTTACAATTGCTTGTTGATATTTTTTTATATCTTCTATTGCTTCTAAAAGTTTTGTTTCATGACTTAAAATTTCTGATGCTTTTAAATAATTTTGATATTCTTCTGAATTCTTGATATATTCAACTATTTCATCTACTTTTTTTAAAATTTCTGTTTTATTCAAACTTCTTCACCATCTAAACTAAAACTTTTAGCATCAAGAATTTTAACCTTTACTATTTTACCTATACTATCTTCTTTTCCTTTAAAGTTAACTAATTTATTAGTTTCAGTATAACCAAATAGCATACTTTCTTTTAAACTTTTTCCTTCAACTAAAACATCATAGGTATTTCCAAGCATTTTCATATTTGATTCTTTGGAATATTTATTGATAAGTTCATTTAATCTATATAATCTCTCTTCTTTAACTTCTAAGGGAATATCGTCTTTTAATTTACTTGCTGGTGTATTTTCTCGTGGAGAATATATAAAAGTATAGGCACTATCATATTTACAATAATTTACTAAATCAAGTGTTTCTTCAAAGTCTTCTTCTGTTTCACCTGGAAATCCTACAATAATATCCGTTGTAATACTAATTCCATCAATACTTTTTAATTTATCAAATAATTCCTTATAAGTCTCTTTTGTATAACGACGTCCCATTAATTTTAATATTCGATTACTTCCTGCCTGAACTGGTAAATGAACAAAATTTAAAATATTTTTATTATTTTTTATTACTTCAACCAATTTATCTGAAAAATCCCATGGATGACTTGTTAAAAAACGTATTCTTGGAATATTAGTCTTCGAAATATCTAAAAGTAAATCAGCAAGTTCATAATCAGAATATAAATCTTTACCATAAGCATTTACATTTTGACCAAGTAATGTTACTTCTTTATAACCATCTTTAACTAAATCTTCTACTTCTTTAATAATATCTTCACGTCTTCTACTTCTTTGTTTACCCCTTGTATAAGGTACTATACAATAAGTACAAAATTTATCACAACCATAAATAATATTAACAAAAGCTTTATATTTACTATCACGAACTACTGGTATATCTTCAACAATATCCCCTTCTCTACTGTATACTTCAATATTTAATTTTTGATTTTCAAAACTATTAGCTAAAAGTTTAGGTAAATCATCTAAATTATGAGTACCAAAAACAAAGTTCACAAATTTATATTTTTTAAGTATTTCCTTAACTACACCTTCTTCTTGAGCCATACAACCACAAAGAGCAACTAATAAATTCGTTTTTTTCTCTTTCAAATGCTTAATTCTTCCTAACATTCCAAAGGCTTTATTATGAGCATTTTCTCTTATAGAACAAGTATTTAAAATAATAAAATCAGCTTCTTCCATGTTATCAACTTCAGTAAAATTCATACTTTGAAGCATTCCTTTAATATTTTCACTATCATGTTCATTCATTTGACATCCATAAGTTTTTAAAAAAAACTTCTTATTAAGTCCTAAATTTTTATAATCTTTATCTAATTCAAAATTTCTTATCTTAACTTTCTCATGACTTCTTTTTTTAGCTTCTTCATAGCTTGGTATTTTCATAATTTCACCCACTTCACTTGCTTAAATAATATATCATAAAATAAAAACTTTGACAATTAAATCATTATAAAAAACACATACTATGAACTAAAAATTCAAATTATGTGTTATTTTATAATTATTTTCTATCTATTAGTATGAAAGGAACTGTTAATTCTTCTTGACAACTACCAGCATGATTAGCTTTATATTTAGGAAACTCTATATCACATAAAGAAATATCGGTTAACCCTATCATTAAATAATCACCAATTGTATCTTCTAAATATTTTCCTTTACTACTTCCGAATAAACTACTTTGAAGAGCTTCTTCTTTAGTCAACAACATAAAATCATTTTTAAAATACTTTTTATATAAATTTTCAAATTCAAAATGGCTTGCATTATTTTTTAATTTTATTCCTAATGCTCGTGGTTCTATACTAGTCCATTCAATTAAATCATAAAAATCTTTATATTTTTCTAATGAAATAAATTTACTATCTATCAAACCATGGTCTGCTGTTACAATAATTAAAGTATCTTTAACTTTACTTGCAAACTCTTCTACTTTATTATTTAAATCTTCTATTATTTCTCGAACTTCTTTAGATTTTACTCCTTTTTTATGCATTAATTTATCTGGATTTTCAACATAACCATAGATAAATTTTTTATCTTTTTCGTTTGTTAAATCTATAATTCTTTTTAAAACATCATTTATATCATAACAAGGATAACTTTCATCAAATGGATAAGCATAATAAGCTTTATAACCTGTTTCATTAATTAAATCAATAAGTGTTTTAGGACACATATAATCTCTATCTTTAATATTAAGTTTAGGATTAGCATTTTCATATTTAGTTTTATTTAAAAATACTGATATTATTTCATTAGAATCTTTAAAATACATATCCCAACCTATATAATTATGTTCACTTGGAGTAAGTCCTGTTAAAAGTGAAGTCGTAGCAGCAGCTGTAGTTGGTGGAAAAACAGTACTTAAATCAAACATTTTATTTTTTCTTAAAAAAGAAGTGGCACTTAAATTATCTTTTAAATTAAAACTTCCAAGTCCATCCATAACTAATAATACAACATTTTTATATTGACCTTTATCTAAAATTTTATCTAATTCAGATAAAGTTTCATGAAAAGGTTTAATTCCAAAGTATTTTAAAATAGAATTAGAAATTGTTAAAGATGTTTTTTTATAATCAATATTCATAGTACCTCCTCAATATTAAATAAAAAGAATTATGGATTACATAATTCTTATTTATTTTGCATCATATTCAATAAATTTATTTTAAACATATCTTTTTCAGGATTAGCTTTACTAATCATAACACCTTTATAAGCGGTTAACTCAGCACGATGACCTTCTTCTAAAATACCTTCAGGTGTAATATTTGTTAAAAGAATAATTTTTTTATCTTCATATACAGTATAATGTAATCTAATTTCTCCATGAACTTTTACAAACATTTCGTCAGTTGGTAATACTAATTCATAACTTTTAGTATTAGTTTTTTTATCTTCTAAAACTAATTCACCTAAAAATTCACCATTTCGTATTTTGGGATAGTATTCAAATGTTAACTTTTTATAAGCTAACATATTATACTTTCTTACTGACCTTTCTTTTTTTCTAAAATCATTTTCATTTTGATATTCAAATATATAACTTTGTTTCATATTATTCAACCCCTTTAAAACCCCTCTTTATTGCTTTTTACGTCTAGTATCCCTATCTATCAAGTTCGTATAGATTATACTATAAAATAAGGCAAAAGTCAAATATTTTTTAATTTTTCTCTTGATTTTTGTATTAAAAAAGCAATTTTACCAAGATAAATCAAATAATTATTTATTCTAGAGGTATCTTCTAAAGTATTAGTTGTAAATTCTATACGTTTAGGTAAAGCTAATTTAATTAAAAAAAATAAATATTCATAATCTTCTAATTTATTTTCTTTTTCATATTCTTTAATTAAATCTTCCAAACTTATATCATAATAATTATCACGATAAATTTTAATTAAATCAAAAATTGGCATATCAAATTTAGCATATCTCCAACTAATTAAATATTTAGATTCATTTTCTATAATATGTTCTAGTGATAAATTATTATGAATCAAACTATATCTCATATTTTTTTTAGCATTAACTAAATTATACCAATTAGTTATTTCAACTTGAACAAAGGAAATTAAGTAATATATTTTATCTATATTTGAAACTAATAAATATTCACTAGGTGACATGAAAACAATCGTATCTATATAATTATTTAAATCTTCATAATAAGACCTTAAATAATTTGCTTCTTCTAAAATATTTTCATAAATTTCTTTAATCTTGTTACTATCAATTTCTTTTTTAAACGAAGTACTATGATGTAAAACTCCACATATTCTAATTAAATCTACTAATTTTTCTTCAGTTGGTACTTCTTTAGAATCAATATATTCTCTTATTTCATAATTAGAATTTTTAGTATTATAACTTTTAGGAAAGTACTTAAAACCTCTATTTTTAAGATACTCATAAATTCTATAATTATTAACATTATCTTTATATACTAACATTCTTTTATCTGTTTCAAGAATTACTACCTTTCCTTGATATTTTAAAGATTTAATTTTAAGATTATTATTATTTAAAATCTTTCTTAAATTATTCATCTTGACTTGGAATAATTATTTTACTACCAACTCCTATATTATCTAAGTCATTATAGTCCATCAATGTTTCTTTATTAGTATTAAATTTTTCATAAATAATATCTAAGGTATCATCTTCTTTAACCGTATATACTCTATAAATACAATATTCTTTTGTATCTTCAACGTTTTCAAATAATTCTTTTTCATAATTAGGAATAGCTACATCTTTTTCATTATAATTATCTTTTATATCTTCTTTCAAATTTATATTATCAATTATACTATTATCAATCGTAAAATTAGCATCAATGGTATCTTCCATATCTTTTACATTATCTTCTCTTAATTTTAAAGTTTCTTCTTCATTTAAATTAATTTCAACAGGGTTTATTTCTAAATCTTTAATATCTAAATCATCTAACATCACACTTATATTAACTTTTAAAATACTTTCATTTATTATTTCATAAGAAAAATCATCAATTGAAATATTACATTTGGTTGTATCATACTTAGAATCAATTGTTATATCAACTGGAATATTATATTTAAACTCCTCTTCAATTTGGCTTCCTTCAAACATTTTTACTGTTCCACTTACAATAAACTCACCCGAAACTAAATCATCATTTAATTTCAAAGTATTATCAAGTGCAATAGAAGTAATTTCCCCAATTTTATTTTTAAACATTAACTCTTTTTGAAAAGGTACTATTTTTTTCATATATCCTCACTTTCAATTAAGTCTATGCATTATTTATTTTTTTATAACAAAAAAGACCTAGCAATAGGTCTAATACAAATTATTTTTTTTAATATATTCTAAAACTTCTTTATTTAAATATTTATTCTCTTTATTTTGTAATGCTTTTTTAGCTAAACTCGAAGAACCATCATATTCTTTTACTATAATAATGAATTTTTCTTTATATTCTAAAAAATTTTTTTCTAGATATTCCAATACATTAAAATCTAATCTTTTTATAACAATTATTGTAAAGTTTTTTAAAATATCTTCATAGTTTAAATATGATGTTAAATTTAAAAGCAAATCACTTCCCATGACAATATGCGTAATTTTTTTTTGAAAACTTATTTTTTGTAAAATATTAGTATCGAAAAGTCCATCTGGACTATAGTTCATTATATCTAAAACTTCCATCTTATTTTTAAGTATTAAATTTATCATTTTTTGTCTTTGTTTTATATCTATTAAATTATTTTTGTTGCTATTAACTGGTAAAAAGTAAAGATAATCTACCATTTTATTTTCTAATAAATCTAAAGCTATATTAAAATGAGCTAAAGTTATAGGATTAAATGAACCAACAAATAAACATTTTTTCATATTAACATACTAGTAAAAAAGATACTATTTAGTAGCATCTTTACTTATTATTTCTTCTTTCTTATAATATCCACAATTTTTACAAACACGATGAGGTTTAATCATTTCACCACAGTTTGGACAAGAAGTTACAGCTTTTTCTGTTAAAGCATTGTGTGCTCTTCTCATTCTTTTTCTTGTTTTTGATACTTTTCTAAATGGTACAGCCATCTCAATTCTCCTTTCTTATTCTTCAAAGAAATCTTTAAACGGATTATTTATTTCGTGGATTTCCTCTTCATGATAAATATCTCCATATTTGTCTTTCAACAAAGAGGTATCACTTTTTGTATACCTAATAGGAATTTCCAATACAATATAATGCCACAAAAACTCAATTAAATCAAGTGTTTTTAATGAATTTTCTAAATTTTCTTCAATTTCTATTTCAAACTGATATGGAACTTCTTGACAAGTAATAGCATCTGTTATTAACATTTCTCCTTTTACATTTAAAGTAATTAAATTATTATTTTCATAATCTTTAGTAATTTCTCCTTTAACTTTAACATTATCAAGTTTTAAAATTTCTGTATTTTTTAAATAATCAGAATCATAATTTAAAGTTTCATCAATTACTATTTTATCTTTTAAATTTAAATCTGTTATATTAATAATCATATTCCATCACCAGTTCTCATATTATAATATACTTTCAAAATAATTACAAATATTTTTCTATAAATATTTCACTTTTTAAATCTTATTTTAGTTATACAATTCTTTTTCTATTTCTTCTTCTTTGAATACCTCTAAGACTTTTCCTTCATATACTATTTCACTTTTAGTAAATTGAATACTATCTTTTATATCTTCTTCTAGTAAAATATCTAAAGTTTCATTGGCTTTTAAATGTTCTATTTCATAATCAATTGTTTTAACTATCTCATTTTCATTATATAAATTTATTACTAGTTTTTTATTATCTAATTTGTCATTACTATTATTTAAAAGTTTAAAAGTGATTATTGCCTTTTCTTTTTGTTTTTTAGCATTTAAATCTAAAACTAAAAGCTTAGGGAATTTATTCTCAAGAATTTTTACATCTTCTTCATAATCAATATTATTTTTCTTGCACCAACTTTCAAAATCTTCTTCTTGTAAATTCAATTTTTTATCATCTAAATATACTTCATATTTAAATATTTCTTTATCAAGTTTTGAATTATTAAATGATAAATTAGCATAACCTTTAGATACTATATCTTTAATTTCAACATTATCATTATAAATTACATTATTATCTTTATCATAAAATTTTACTGTTAAATTTTTAGTTTGAATTTTTAAAGAAGAATTATTAAAAGCTATAAAATTTACTTGAAATTCATCTTCTAATTTTTCAATTTGAAAATTAAAAATAAATATATCTTCTGGTTTAACTTTATCATTAATTTCATTTTGTAAAGGCTCTTTATTTTCTTTAGTTGAAGATTTATATTCTATCCCACTTATAATTAAAATAAGTCCTAAAATTAATACGATTGAAGCAATAATAATTAATTTTTTCTTCATAAAAATCCTTTCTATTTTTTCCAACAGGTCCATGTGTTAGTCTTATATTGTTTCTTGCATGAGCCACTATGGGTAGTACAATGTTCATAACTACTCCAACCACTACAACCACCATAAGTGTTTACAAATGAAGTACTACAATCATGGGTAATAGTTGCCATACCACCACCGGCTGAACATGAACACGTTCCACTATAACCATTAGCAACTTTTTCACTACAAGTTTCAGCTTTATATATAGCATATTTTCCTTCTTGACTTAATGTTCCACCATATTCCGTTTCACAAGTACTAGAAATTACTCTATCACCTTTAGCATCTAAAGTAAATTCACTTACAATTTTATTTTCCTCACTTGATATAATTTTCATTTCACGTCCATCTTCAAGTTTAACTACAAAACTTTTGATTGGGTCAGTTGAAGAACAAGTTACAGTTACAGTTGAACCACTTTTATAACCTGATTCAACAGTGCCACCTTTTATTGAATAAGTAATATTAGGTCTTACTAATAAAGTTGCATTATGATAAGTTATATTATAATTACTTGTTGTTTCATTGCCATCTTTATCTTGAATTTTAGCATTTGATATTTCAATTGTATCAGCTTCACCATCAATTGAATTTTCTACAAAATCAATACTTTTTAATGATTGGTCATCAGCTAAACCTTCAACATTTACTTGTTCTAAACTTTTATCAATTGCTCCATCAAAATTTATAGTTTGTTCTTTAGCTGTTATAGTTACATCTTTTCGTTTTATAGTACAAGTAAACTTAGCATCAACAGTTCCAGAATTTTTAAATCTATACCCTTCTTTTAATCTAGCTGTTATTACATAATCTCCAGCTGTTGTTCCTTCTCTTTTAGAGAATACATATCCTTCTCCTTCACTTTTTACTAATGTTTGCTTTCCTCCATTATAAATTAAGTTATTACAATACATACTTGTTGTTGGGTCTTCGATTTCTCGATATACTCTAAATTCTATCTTTTCTTCTTTCTTAATTCCTGCATTATTTGTTACTCTTACTTTTAAATTGTATGTTCCGGCTTCTAACTCTTTTCTTATTTCAAATCTTGAAGCTAGAGCTTGACTATTATATTTATCTTTTACTCCTTCTTTTTCAAAGGAATATTCTATACTCTTTATTCCACTTTCATTATCTCTTATATTATCTACTAATACTTCTACTTCTTCCTTAATTGCACTTACATTACTTTCATTTACATCAACATTTACTACTCCTGATATTTTTACATTTAATTTTTTATCTTTTACTTCAAATTCTGGTCCTGTTTTATCGATTTTTAATTTTACATTTTCTTTTCTTGTTTCTTTTGATTCTCCTCCACTACTTCCGGTTGCATAACAATTTAAATCATGTATTCCATTTTCTTCTATTGTAATTGTACAACTTTTAATACCATTCTTGTTTTCTAACTTACATTTCTTATCTGTTCCTTCAACATATACATATTCCATTTCATTTAAGGTTTCAAAGGTTAATTCTACTGCTTCGTCTGACCAATTCTTACCTTCTTTATCTAATATCACATGACTATTTTTCTTTTTTGCTGTTATTCCTAATGTATAGTCTACTTTGCCTCCACATTCATTTGCTCTTTTACTGTCTCCTTCTTTACCTGGTTCCCATTCGTCTCCACACCAAAGGCAGACAAAATATTTTGTTTTATCTATTTGGTCTTTATAAGCTCCTACATAACTTTTTTCTAAATCACAAGTGTTTCCTTTTTTATCTTTAATTTCTTCATCAATGTATTTTTTATCTACTAAATCTTTTAAAGTTACTTTTACTTGGTCTCCAAATATACCTGGTTGATTGTCTTTACTATAAGAAAAGTATTCTCCTCCTGATAATAGCAAAGATTCTTCTAATTGATTATAATAAGTTACATCAACATTTCCATTCAACCTCATAACTGCTACTACAGCTATTCCCATGATAATTGCTAAAATTACTATTACTCCTAGTAATTCAACTAATGTAAAACCTCTTTTTTTCATTTTTCCTCCTTAAGCATGATAACAACTATTATAAACAGGTCTTCTACTACAACTTCCACTATAACTACTTCCTGAACAAGCTCGACTACAATTAGTAACAGTTCTAGAACAAGCAACATTTCTCGTACCTGTATCCGTAACACAACGACAAGTTCCTACATAATCATAATGATTTAAATTACAACTTGGATGCTCACTAAGTTGACATTGAGTATAATTTTTATTTAATACTTTTCCATTACCATAAATATCTGAACAAGTTGATGTCATATGATAACGCCTACTACTAGCAGCAATATTTCCAGTAATTGTAGCCGTCTTTTTATCAGCAGAATAATCTACACTTCCTGATAAATTGGAAGTAAAAGATGTGATTTCTGAAGTGCTATGACATGTTAAGGTAACTCTAATTGTTGTTCCTACATAACACAAACCATTATTATTATAACTAGTACCTGTAACAGAATCATTAATTGTAAATGTTGCTGCTTCTCCACCTGGAATACTGCCACTATTGGTTACACAAGTACTTGGTAAATTATACCCACTAGTTACATATATTTGTTTACCATTTTGAACACAAGATAAATATGCTTTCATGTTAGAAACATCAACATAACCATTACAAATAATATTTGACCCCATTTCTTTCATAGCTAAATCATTTAAACAAATTTTAGACTTACTTGTGTAATTCGGATATGCTTTAGTATACTCTAACATCATATCTTCATATGTTTTATATCTTTTATCATTATTTTCATTTAATAATCTATTTAAACTTGGTACAACTAACATCATGACTAATGCTAATAAAACTATAACTGCTATCAATTCAACTAATGTAAAGCCCAATTTTCTATTTTTCATAGTATCACCATCTTAATTTAACTTAATTATAGCAAACTAACTAAAAAAAATAAATAAAAACATATTAAATAACCGATTTATTTAACATGTTTTAGTTTTAATTACAATTTAATTTTGATTTTTTCTACTTCCTATTCTTTTTACATAACTAATCTTACTATAATCTGAAACAGCTTCTCCATCTAAAGTAACTTCAACAACATCACCATTTTGATTGTTCCTATCAATTTCAGTAGTGATTTCTTCAAAGATATTTTTAATGCCTCTAGCTCCTTCATTACTCTTAAATGCTTTTGACGCTAAGCCTCTAGCAAAAGTATCAGTCATATGAACTTTAATACCACCTTTAGAAAAAGACTTTAAACTTAAAGCTACATAACCTTTATCATTTTTAATTATTTTAAATAATGTATCTTCATTTAAATTATTTAAACTTATAACATGTGGAACACGTGCTGCTAATTGGTCAACAATTCCATATTCAATAACATCACTTTTATTAGGTTTGACATCAACTTTTCTAATAACTTTGGTTTTAAAACCTGCTCTATTTTCTCCTGTTTCAGTTTTTACTCTTCTAGTACTTATTTTATCTAACCCTTGAAATGCTCCCATTAAAACAATGAATAAATTAGAAGTATCAAAATCAATTATATTAGAAGAATAAGCATTATCAGACATTTTAACATGTCTAATATCCCCTTCCATTAAAGTCAATAATTCTTCTTGAACTTCTTTACCAAAACGACATCCATCAGCTGTTGATGTAGTATCTGCAAGTTTATCAAATTCGTCAAGTCCAACAATGGCATATTTAGCACGTTCAACATTATTATTAGTTTTATTAATCAAATTTTTTAAAATTCCATTAACATCTGGTCCATAAAAACCTGTTGGTGTATACCCTTTAATTGATTCTCTTGTATAAGGAACATTAAAAATCTTAGCTAAAGATTCAAATATAGTTGTTTTTCCTACTCCTGTTCCTCCAATTATCAATACATTTTGTTTAAGTTCACGACATTCTTCTTCAGTAAAATCTTTATAACGATTTAACACATGATTGAAAAAAGCATTAACTATTTCAAATATTTGGTCATCTTGTCCAATTACTTTTTCTTTAATTTTATTAACAACATCCAAAACTGTCATTCCATTAATTGTTTTTTCTTTTAAATTTACTTTAAATGGGTCTGAAGTATTTTTAGAAGTTGTTTTAGTTTTACTATCTTTTATATTTTCATTAAATTCTGAAATAACATTTGAACCAATTTTTAAATTATCAAAATCAGAAACTTTAAAATAAATTTTTTCTGAAGTTAAATTCTTATGGTCAACTACATATCTAAATATTCTTTCGATACCTTTAAAACCTTCTTCTTGTTCTAAACCAATATCAATTAATTTATCAACAAACTTTTTACTAAAATATACTTGAGTATTAAATTCCATTTCAATAGCATTTTTAGCTTCCAATAAAGGTGAAACTGTCGATGTTAATATTTCCTTTGCTAAATCAAAAGTCATAGGGTTCATAAAAATAATTTCATCTGAAAAACAATCAATTAGAATACTATCATTAAAACCAAAAGAATAAAATCGACCTTCTCTTAATTTGGTATAAAACATTCCATCATAACTTTTATAATTATCTTCAAAATCATAGTCCATATCAACAACACAAATACTAGTAATTAATGAAAAATCAAAAGTAATTTGAGAATCACCATTAGCAGTATTTAAAATTACTTCTCTAGTATTTATTATTTTACAAATTTCTTCAAGATAGTCATTTACAATATCAATTTCACCATCTTGAGTACAAATTGTTCTAGCTTTATCAGATGTAATTCCATCAAAAACAATAATTCCTTGTTCAGCTAAAAAGATATTTTTGTTAGCAGCATTCATTAATCTTTTAACTATTTTAACAATATCTTCAGAAAAATCACCAGTTAAAGTAATATTTATCATTGGTATATCTTTAAAACCTTCTGACATACACCTCATAATACTAGATTTACCAGTTCCTCTTGGTCCAACAAGCAAAATATTATTTTTATGTTTATACATTTCTTCTTTTGAAATATCAGAGCGATAGAACATAAAGTTATTATGAATTTTTTTAATAATCTTTTCAATTGGCTCATCCTGTCCAATTACTTTTTCTTTAATAAAATCATTAGCATCAATAGACATACTCATAATATCTAATGGATATGAAACATAAAAATCATGATAAGTTAAATAGAAAACAGATAAAATATAATTATATTCCTCAACATCAGTTACTTGAATTAATTTAATTTTTTGTAATTTATTCTCTTCCTCTAAATTTTTAGCATTTTCTAATTCTTCTAAATTTTGATAACCATTTATATCTTCTAATAATTCTTCAGATGCTGTTGTTTTAGTGCTTTCATTACTTATAATTCCTGTAAATTCTTCTTCTTTTAAAAGAATTGGGATGGTATTATTCATTGTCTTATGATAAGTTTCTTCATCTATAATTAAATAAACTGCATTTCCATAACTTCCATAGGGAACTATTCTTTTTCCCATTGTCATTCTTCCTTTAGTAACACAAATTTCTTGATTATCAATTGCTTCTGCTTCAACAACATCATAAACATGATAATAATTAATAGAATTTATTTCTTGACGTCTTAAAATCCAAGCATATACCATATAAAACCCTCCATATTAATTATTTTAAATTATTTAAAAAGAAAAGAAAACTAAATTTACACTTTATATACTTTGAAATTAAAAAAATCACACTTTAAGTATGACCTTTATTCTTCTTTTTTTGTTTTTTCTTTTTTATAAAATACTGCTGGTAAAATTTTTAACTCATCATATTTTTTATTTATATTATCTAAAGTTTCTTGAATTTTATCATTATTTATAATTTTTTCATTATCTTCAAATAATGAAACTTGACTATTTTTATAATTAACTAAATCTGAAACTCTAATTCCTATATTTCTAACTAAGTTATTACCAATTGTAATTTCTAAAATATCTAATACATTTTTATATAATTCCATCGTATTATTAGTTTGATTAATTATTTTCTTTTGATGTGAATAATCTTTAAAATAATTTGTTTTAACAGTAATTGCTATTGTATGAGCATATAAATTAGATAGTCTTAATTTCATACCAATTTCTTCACACATCAAAAGTAATTTATTCTTAAGAAAAGCTAAATCATTAGTATCAAATTCTAAAGTCTCCGACAAACTTATACATTTGTTTTTACCATTTTTACTTATAACTTTTGAAGTATCAATTCCTTTTGCATACTCTATCATGAAGGTACTACGATTTTTAAAATATTTTCTTAAAAGATTAATATCACATTTTGCTAAATCACCTATTGTATTAATACCTATACTTCTTAAAATCTCACTGCTACTTTTCCCAATAAATAATAAATCTTCAATTGGTAAAGGCCATAATTTAGTTTCTATTTCAGAAGCAAATAATGTATGAACTTTATCAGGTTTTGAAAAATCACCAGCCATTTTAGCACACAATTTATTATTTCCTATTCCAATATTAACAGTAAAACCAAATTTAGTTTTAATTTCATCTTTTATTTTATAGGCAAGCTTAACTATATCATCATATAAATATTTAGTATTTGACAAGTCTAAAAAACATTCATCTATGGAAAATCTTTCAACATCTGGTGTATAGGTTAAAAAATAATTATATAATAAATTAGACATTTTTTTATAAAAAGCAAAATTTGGAGGAAATACTTTTAAATTTTTACATTTTTTACGAGCTGAATAAAGTGTCTCAGCGGTTTTAATTCCATATTTTTTAGCAATTTCACTTTTAGCTAAGACTATTCCATGACGTTTACTTTCGTCTCCCCCAATACAACTTGCAATTTTTCTAATGTCAACTTGTGAACCTTTATTAAGCAAATCAACTGCACTCCATGACAAGAAAGCATTGTTAACATCAATATGAAAAATAATATTCATGATTTTTCTCCTCATGAATATTATATCTTTAACGATTTAAAAAATAAACACTTAAGTTTAAAATACTAGCAAATACTAACCATCCAAAATATGGAATTTGAAGTTTAGCTGCTAATTTATCTATTCCCTTATAACAAATAATCATATATAAAACTACTATATCAAGAAAAATTATAAAAATGAAGGAAAATAATCTAGCATTTAAATTAAAGAAAATGATTGGCCACAAAAAGTTTAAAACTAAACTTAAGCCATAAATAATTAAACAAATATTCTTATAACAAGCCATTGAATTATAAATTCGATAACTTGATATTCCCATTAATATATATAATATTGTCCAAACAATAGGAAATATAAATTTAGGTGGTGCAAAAAAAGGTTTAATTAAATTGTTAGTATAATTATCAATTCCTTCTCTTGTTAATAAAAATGCTAAGAAACCTATTGCAAGAGGAATAATAAGATTTAAAATTAGAATTTTTTTATCAGTACTTAATTTCAAAGTATCACCAGTTAATATTATTCATTATGATAAAATTTATAACAAAAAACCAGAAAAAGATTTTCTCTAATTCATGGTTTTAACTCTATTTTCTTTTTATTTTTTATATTCTTACTATTCTCATTCATTACCTAAGCAAGTTTAACCGTATATGGGTCGTCCATTGTGCCATTTCCACCTGAAAGTAAAACATCTGATTTTAAATTAATGACGGCACGAAGACCATAGTTGTTGCCGGAACGATGGTCATATATATCTCCAGTACCACGAACAACACCGATATAAACAGAAGCACCTTGAGACCAGAAATCAAAAGGAGACATTGTCCAATAATAACCTCCAGTTTTTAAATAATATTTCTCGTTTTTAATATTATATAAACCTCCAGCTAAAGCTACTTCATCGGCTGTTATTAAACCAATTGGTTTTTCTAATTTTTTGTTACCTTTTCCTTCACTTCCTTTTGCACTGAACAAATCAGCCGTATTAGAACAGATTAAATTTGCAACTTTCTTATCTACGTTTCTTTCATATGCTCCATAATAAGTAGACGGCATCAAAGAGAAACCATCTCCATTTCCTTCTTGTGTTGACAAACTTCTATCATTACAAAATGTTCCACCTGTATTGATATACTGACTAGCTGTTTGTCCAGTTTCAGTTGCTGTTGCAAGTTTGGTTGTATACCAATTTTCAAGAACTGTTTTTACATTGCTACTTGCAGTATCAAGTCTAGTGCTTGCATAACTTGTAGAACTAAATGTCAAATATTTTGCTTGAATATTTGCCGCTTCATTAACTTTAACAACTTCAATTAGAAATTGACATGTCCCATCTTCTGTTTCTGATTTACATGTATATTTATAACCTTCTGCAAATTTATTAGCCGTATTATATTCACTAAATGTACCTTGATAATCAGCACCAGTTAGTTTAAATGTTTTAGTAGCAAAGTCACTCGTATAAGCTTTTGCAAACCAATATTTAGTTTCTGCAACTATATCTAAATAATTACTTTCTTTACTAATAACTGGAGCAGTGCTAAAATTTTCACCATACATATAACCAGCATAAGTTAGGTCAACAACCCTTTGGTTATAAACTACCCCGTCTCCTGTTACACTTGATGCTTCCATTCCGGTTGAATTTGACTTAGGTCCGTTATAGATTAGTCTTATGGAACCATCGCCATTTATTCTTATGATTTTCCAGTAAAAACCTGCAAATTTTACATTGTTATTCTTAACATCACCCCTATAATAATAGGTATCTCCATCATTATCGGTTGTTTGATATAGTCCGACTTCGGAACCAATAACATTTGCTATTTGATATGTTCTACTACTAGCCGTTTTTATGGTATTCCCTTCGAGTGAAGTTATATGATATACTGTACCACATAACGTTCCTTTGTCAGTAGTTCCACAGGTCCATTTATCATCCATAGCACTTGTTAATTGTTGATTTTTTTTAATATTTCCACTTAATGTAAACATACCAGTATTAGTATCAAATGTTACTTCATCTGCATAATTCCATAGTTGCCCAGTAGTTTGTGAAACTGTTGCATTTGGTGTCTCAGCAGTTGCAACATAAGTTATTTCAGGTGCTGTTTTACTTAAGGTTGGGCTACCTTTTTTAGTTATTGCTAACTTAGCACTTTCTACATCTTTACTATATTGCTCTGATACTAATAAACAATCTGCAAAATTAGTAAAGCCATTATTCTGACAATAATATTCATTAGCACTTCTTAAATTCATATTTTTCAAAACTTCGTATGTTTCATTACCATTTTTTGTTACTTTAATATTAATATCTGCATTTATTGGTTCTACATTTTTTGATGTAACATAGACCTGTATTTTTATTACTTTGTTTGTATCAAATGTATATGTTTGACTTATTATTGAATTTTCTTCGTCTACTTTATTTCCAGTATCATCTTGATATGTGAATACTACATCTTTATTTGAAGAAGAAATATCTAACTTCATTGTATCAGCTGTTGCAATCGTTTTAGCTGCAACTCGTGGGTTCAAATAATTGCTTATATTTACTATGAAATATGATTTTCCATTTTCAAAATAACTATCTTTAGCATCTATCTCTAACGGAATATTCATTTTATCTAAGTTACCATCTACTTTGACTTTGTAACTTGCATAACTATTGTTCCATACATCTTGGGTATAATCTTTATTTGCATCTGTATCTGATATTATTACACTCTCATCTACCCATAATCTAAGTGAATAATCTTTTGTATAGTTTTCTGTATTAGCAGCTATCTTCTCTGCCCATATTCTTGTATCATTAAGTGTTTTATATCTATTGGCATTTACTAATACATCTTCTCCACTTGTTAAGTAGACATCTATGTCCTCGTCTTTTAATCTAGTTTTACTTGCTTGTTCTTCTCCATATACTATACTTATTCCATAGTATATATCTTTCTTACTTTGGTTCTTTCCTGTTATTGTAAAATTAAAGATATTATCATTTAACTTTAATGCTGCATCTTTATCCATTGGAACTGCATCTGTTAAGTTAATTTGGTTAGTTTCAGTATAATTCATATAGATGTCTCCTGTTACAAGAACAGAATTCTCATTACCATTTAAAGTAAAATTCACAAATGCATATGTTACTCCAAATACTGTTAATAACATTACTACTATTGTTACTATTATTCCTATTTTTCTTTTATCTTTCATATTGTCCTCCCTTTTTTAATCACTAAAAAAACGTATAAAAACTTAGCATATAAATTGCTAATTTTTTATACGATTATTCCAGATTTTTACAATATGAAAAGATTAGGAATTTACCTCCTAAAGTACCCCCCCCC
>CANQYO010000027.1 GCA_947628095.1 uncultured Bacilli bacterium
ATAAGAAATGGAATAATAGCAGAAGAAAAAGAGATAAGTTTTAATGAAGGTCACACTAAAGGAAAAGAAGAAGGAATAGAACAAGGAACACTGCAAACTAAAAAAGACATGGTTATTAATATGTTACATAAAGGGTTATCAAAAGAAGATATTAAAGAAATATCTAATTTATCTGATGACGAATTAGAAGAAATAATTAAAGAAAATAGAAAGTAAATAGAATAAAAGCATAAATTAGAAAAACTAGTTTATGCTTTTTTTATGTAAATATGTAAAAAAAATAAAAAAATTTTTAATAACTTTAAAGATATTGAGAAAAAACCGAGTATATAATAATAGGAGGATAAGAAACTTCTAGAAAGGAGATAAAGTAAAAATTAAAGAAAAAGTTCAAATATAGGAAATATTACACAAATATTCAAATTTTTTTGTAATGTTAGAAATAGGAGGTAGAGGTATGACAGATTTACAAAATAAAAAGGAATTGAACTATTATGAAGAAAATGAGGTAATGAAAGATGCTGATTTATATTTAAAAGAAATAGATACTGAGATATTAACTATTAAAAATGATATGATATTCTCATATTTATTTAATGAAAGTAAAATGGAAAATATAGAATGGGCAGTATCAAAGATACTAGATTGTGATATAGAAAAAGTTAGAAATAAAGTTATAGTTAAGAATAATAAATTAAATAAAAATTATATATTAGAAAAACAAAAGTATGTAGATTTATTAGTAGAAACAGATTCGGAAAATGGCTTATTAATAGAACTTAATAATAACTTTAATGGAAATTATAAAAGGAATATATTATATGCTTTTAATATATTATTATCAAAGTATACAATAGGAAAGAAAAATGAATATAAAGATGTAAATAGAATAATGTTAGTTAATTTAAACTGGCATAACACAAAGATAAGTAAGAAGAAAGAAGCCATAGTAGAAGAAGTATTTCATTATAATGAGAAAAAAGAAGATTATTTAGTAAAAATAATCAATGTTAATCTTGATAAATTTCAGGAATTTGATTATAATGAGGTTAATAATTCAAATAAGTTCTATAAGTTATTAACAATAAATAAAAAACTTGAATTAAAAGAAATAGAAAATAAAGAAAAGGAGTTAAAAGGTTATATAGAGGAATTAGCCAATATATCAAAGAATATAACCTTTAGAAAAAACTATATGGACGAAGAAATGAGTGATTATATAGACAAATTAGAAGTTCTTAATGATAAGAAAAAAAGCTTTAATGATGGTGCCATGCAAACTAAAAAAGACATGGTAATTAATATGTTACACAAAGGGTTATCAAAAGAAGATATTAAAGAAATATCTAATTTATCTGATGACGAATTAGAAGAAATAATTAAAGAAAATGAGAAGTAAATAGAAAATAAAAAAGGAGTTAAAAGGTTATATAGAGAAACTAGCCAATATATCAAAGAATATAACCTTTAGAAAAAACTATATGGACGAAGAAATGAGTGATTATATAGACAAATTAGAAGTTCTTAATGATAAGAAAAAAAGCTTTAATGATGGTGCTATGCAAACTAAAAAAGACATGGTTATTAATTTCTATAATAGTGGCGTAAGTATAGATATAATAAGTTCAGCTAGTGGTTTAAGTAAAGACCAAGTAGAAGAAATTATAAAAGCTAATAAAAAATCTTAGTTTTTATAATTCTGTCAATATTTTACAAAAAGTAATTGCATTTTTTTCTAAACTATTATATTATTATTATAGAACATGGAGTTCAAAAGGAGGACAGGAAATGAAAATAACATCAGTTGATGTCAGAAGATTTGAAAAAGAAGGCTCACGTATGAAGGGACGTGCAACAGTTCAATTAGACGATTGCTTTGTTGTTCGTGATATTCGTATAATCGATGGTGATAACGGACTATTTATTGCAATGCCAAGCAAAAAAGTTCCAGGTGGACATAAAGATATTGCTCATCCAATTAATCGTGAAACTAGAAAAATGTTTGAAGATGCAATTTTAGAAGCTTATGAAAAAGCTGAAGTTGAAGAACAAACTAATAGTGAAGAAGAATAAAGAGACCAATAGGTCTTTTTTTAATTATCAAAAATATAATTAAATGGAGGCTTATATGGAAAGAGATATACATTATAATCATGTATTCAATTTGTTAGAAAGGAAAAATGTTAGTATTAGTGGGGTTAAAAAAATTGATAGTTTTGATAGTGAAGAATTTTTAATAGAAACAGTTATGGGGTATGTTGTTTTAAAAGGAGAAGGACTAGAACTTATTAAATTAGATACCTTATCTGGAGTAGTAACAATTAAAGGACTAGTTAATAGTTTTTCTTATATAGATGATGTTAATAAAAAAAATAAAGAAAATTCTGTAATTAGTAGGTTATTTAAATGAGTTTAATTGTTCAAATTCAAAGTATAGCTTTAACATTTTTATTTGGTTTATATTTTTCTTTATTATTTAATCTTTTATATCGTATTTTATTTACCAAAAGTTTTATAATTAACTTTTTAACAAATTTCTTTTTTATTTTTTCTAATAGTATTCTTTATTATTATTTATTATTTAAAGTAAATAATGGAATGATACATATTTATCTACTATTTATCTTTTTACTTAGTTTCTTTTTATATAATCTTCTATTTAAAAAAATTAGGTGGGTTTAGTTTACTTATTGTAGACAGTTATGGTTTAACGCATTCTTGAAAAAAAATATTACTTTTGGTATGATTATTATGATAGGAAGTGATAAGTTGGCAAAGAGAAAAAAAGTTAAGAAAAAAGCAAGACGTCTTGCTACTTTTGGTTTTGTTTCAGTTATTTTAATTGCACTTATCAGCTTTACGGTTTTAAAAGTAATTGTTGAAATAGTAGATAAATATAAAGAGAAAAATGATTTAGAGAATAAATTAGTTAGTCTTCAAGAAAAGGAAAATGAACTTGAAAATGATGTAAATAAGTTAAAAGACCCAGAATATTTAGCAAGATATGCTCGTGAAAAGTATTTTTATTCTAAAGATGGGGAATTGATTATTCGAATTCCTGAAGATAAAGAAGAAGAAAAATAATATCGTATGGTATTATTTTTTTTGACAATTTAGAATTTTTTTGTATAATATTTTAATTTAATGAGGGATGTTATGGTTTTAAATAGAGAAAAAAATTCTATTTCTTTCAACTTTAATTTTAAATATTTAGATTTAATAAAATATTCTGAAATAATTAAGAGTAAAATATTAATTAATTATTATAAAATATTGTATAAAATACATGGAGATGTATCTGAAATTAAAATTATGAGATGTCTTTTGGAAATAAAAGATATTCCAATTACATTTTATTTTGTATTTAATGAACCTGATAAACAATTTTTAGAAGGAGTTGAGTATATAATTGACACATTGGAATTACTTCCAAGTTCTATATTAGAGAGTATTAAAGATACTACTATTGTTGTAAAAGCAAGAGAAGAGTTAGATAAGTATGTTCAAGAGAATTTTAAAGAAACTAGTAAGAGAAAAAGAGCTATTGGAGGTTATACGTCTTTTAACTATAATTATATTGTTGTGTTTGCTAATATTTTAAAACCATTTATTCTTCATGAAATCGGACATGTTTATGGTAATTTGTATTCTGATTTTAAATGGCATGAGATAATTCTTTTAGAAGGAGAAAGATTATTAAGTAAAATAAGTTTTTTATCAGCTTATGGAATTAAAGATTATTTTTATAAACCTAGTGAATATTTTGCAGATTGTTTTTGTTATTATTATTTATACCCTGAAAGAAGAGAAGAATTATTAAATATTGCACCTAATACTTATAATCTTCTTGAAAGTATTCTTGAAACTGATAGAAAAATATATAAAAAATAGATATACTATTGATAAAAAGTGGTAAGTTTAGTAAAATACATTCAAGGTGATTATTTTCATGGACTTAGTATATGATTATTTAGAAAATAAACTTAAATTAGTTAAAGAAGATAAAATAGTTGTTGGGGTTAGTACCGGTAGTGACTCTATGTGTCTTTTATATATCTTAATGGAATTAAGAAAGAAGATTGGTTTTTCTATAATTGTTGCTCATATTAATCATAATAAACGAGAAGAGAGTAAAGAAGAAGAAAAGTTTATAGAAAATTATTCTAAAGAACATGATTTAATATTTGAAAAGTATAAAATTGAACATTATGAAAAAACTAATTTTCAAAAGTATGCTCGAGAAATTCGTTATAAGTTTTATGAAGATTTAATTAATAAATATAATGCTACTTATTTAATGACTGCACATCATGGAGACGATTTAATTGAAACTATTATGATGCGATTAGTTAGGGGTTCTACATTAAAAGGTTATAAGGGAATAAGTTTAGAAACTAAGAAAAGTAATTATATGATTGTAAGACCTTTACTTTTTGTAACGAAGGAAGATATAAATTTATTTGATAAAGTTAATAATATTCCATATTATGTTGATAAAACTAATTTTTCTTCTAAGTATACTAGAAATAGATATAGGGAAAACATTATACCTTTTTTACATGAAGAGGCAAGTAATGTGCATTTGAAATTTTTAAAATATAGTTTATTAATGGAAGAATGTGATAATTTTGTAGAGAATGTTTTAGATAAGGCTTATAAGAATATTTATAAGGATAATAAACTAGATATTAGAAAGTTTGAAAAAGAAGATATATTTATTAAGAAATTATTATTAGAAAGAATAATAAATGATTTATATACTGATGTTAGTGTAATTACAAGTAAACATATTGAATTGCTTTTAGAATTAATTAAAAAGAGTAAAAGTGGAAGTTTAATGAATTTACCTTTAGGAGTAGAAGCTATTGTTGATTATGATTATTTATTATTTAAAGTAACTAAAAATGAGAATGAAGATTATTGTTATGAATTAAAAGATAATTTAGTTATTCCTAATGGTATGAAGTTTGTTAAGTTAGAAACTTTAGAAAATGGAAATGATACACTTCATTTAAGTAGTAAAGATGTTTGTCTTCCTTTATATGTTAGAAATAAAAAAGCAGGAGATTTTATAGAACTTAAAGGGACTTTAGGAAGAAAAAAAGTTAGTGATATATTTATTGATAAAAAAATTAGTAGTTATAAAAGACATAGTTATCCAGTAGTTGTTGATAGTAATGGAAAAATAATTTGGATACCTAAGTTAAAAAAATCAAAATATGATAGTCAAAATAGGGAAATGTGTGATATAATATTTAAATGTTTGTGAGGAGAAAATTATGAATAAAAAAGATATTAAAAAAGGTATTGTACCGTATGTAGTTTTATTAGTTATAATGATAGGTGTTATTTACTTTTTTAATGTATTAAATGTTAAAGTAAATGATTTAACTTATGATAAATTTATGGCTAGTTTAAATGAGGTTAAGGAATTAAATATAGTTCCTAGTATTGATGGTGGAGTATATAACATCACAGGTAAAATGAAAGATTACGGAGAAAAAGAAAGTTTCCGTGTTCAAGTACCTATGTCTGAAGATGTTATGACTAGAATAACTGAAGCTAATGATAAATATGATTTTAAAATGACAACTGAGAGTGACCCAAATGGTAGTGTATGGCTTCTAGTAGTATTTCAATTTTTACCACTTCTTTTGGTAGGTGTATTTGCATTTGTAGTTATATCTAAACAAATAGGTGGTAATAATAAGTCATTTGATTTTGGTAAGAGCCGTGCTAAATTAGATGACCATCAAAAGAAAGTAACATTTAATGATGTTGCTGGTTTAAAAGAAGAAAAAGAAGAATTAAAAGAATTAATAGATTTCTTAAAAAATCCTAAGAGATTTCAAAAACTTGGTGCTAGAATTCCTAAGGGTGTGTTATTAGTAGGTCCTCCAGGAACAGGTAAAACTTTACTTGCTCGTGCAGTTGCTGGGGAAGCTAATGTACCATTCTATTATATAAGTGGTTCTGATTTTGTTGAATTATTTGTAGGTGTTGGAGCTAGTCGTGTTCGTGATATGTTCCGTCAAGCTAAACATAATGCTCCATGTTTAATTTTCATAGACGAGATTGATGCAGTTGGTCGTCAAAGAGGAACTGGTTTAGGTGGAGGACATGACGAACGTGAACAAACTTTAAACCAATTATTGACTGAGATGGACGGTTTTGGAGCTAATGAAGGAATTATTATCATTGCTGCAACTAATAGAGCTGATGTTTTAGACCCAGCTTTACTTCGTCCAGGAAGATTTGATAGACAAGTTACTGTTAATTTACCAGATGTAAAAGCACGTGAAGAAATTTTAAGTGTTCATGCTCGTAATAAGATATTAGATAAAAATGTAACTTTAGGAAATCTTGCTAAAAGAACACCAGGTTTTTCAGGAGCTGACCTTGAAAACTTACTTAATGAAGCAGCTTTACTTGCTGTTCGTCGTAATAAAGATGCCATTACTATGAGTGAAGTTGACGAAGCAACTGATAGAGTATTAATGGGACCTGCTAAAAAGAGTAAAAAATATACTGAAGACGAGAAGAAACTTGTTTCATATCATGAAGCCGGACATGTTGTTTTAGGTTTAAAATTAAATTCTGCTAATATTGTTCAAAAGGTTACAATTATTCCACGTAGTTATGCTGGTGGATATGCTATGATGGTTCCTAAAGAAGAAAAATATACTCAAACTAAACGTGAATTATTAGAACAAATTACAGGTCTTTTAGGAGGACGTGTATCTGAAGAACTTAACTTTGGAGAAATAACAACTGGTGCTCATAATGACTTTGAAAAAGCTACGAAGATAGCTAGAGCTATGGTTACAGAATATGGTATGAGTGATTTAGGACCAGTTCAATTAGAACATCAAACAGAAGGTGTATTCTTAGGAAGAGATTACAATAAGAGTCGTAATTTCTCAGATATTGTTGCTCATGAAATCGACGAAGAAATTCGTAAAATTGTTGGAGAATGTTATAAAAAAGCAACTGAGATATTAAAAGCTAATGCTGATTTAGTTAAATTAATTGCTGATGCTTTACTTGAAAGAGAAACATTAACTAAAGAACAAATTGAATATTTAGTTGAACATAAAGAATTACCTGAAGATACAACCTTAGAAGATATGACTTTAGAAGAATTAAAAGACCTTGCTAAAGAAAAAGATATTAAAGGTTATTCTAAACTAAATAAAGACGAATTAATTAGATTACTTGAAGCTAATAATGTTGAAGCAGAAGTTGAAGAAGAAAAGAAAGACGAATAATTAACTTGTTCATAACTGAACAAGTTTTTTGTTATTTAAATTAGAAAATAGTAATAATTGATTTTTGGTTTCATACCTTTACTAAAAAGACTAGATTATGTTATAATGAGTGGTATGAAGTGAGGTAAAAAGATGAGTTTTATAAGTTATTTATTTGATAATATTATAAGATTTCTCGGTAGTTGGTATCCTAATATAAAAAATATTAATAATATAGTTGGAGATATTATAACCATTCTTCTTGCTTATAAAACGATTTATGTTTTAATTGGAGTTTTTTTTACAAGAAAATTTAAACCAGCTAAAAAACAACATAAATATGGAATTGTTATAGCAGCTAGAAATGAAGAAAAGGTAATTGGAAATTTAATAGATAGTATAAAAAAACAAGATTATCCCCAAGAATTGTTAACAATTTTTGTGGTTGCTGATAATTGTACAGATAAAACAGCTGATATTGTTAGAAAAAAAGGTTGTATTTGTTATGAACGATTTGATAATGAAAGAAAAACTAAAGGTTTTGCTTTACAATATTTATTTGATAGAATAGAAGAAGATTATGGAAGACTTTCTTTTGAAGGATATTTTGTCTTTGATGCTGATAATCTTTTAAAGAAAGATTATATCTCTAAAATGAATGATGCTTTTGATAGTGGAGAAAAGATAATTACTTCCTATAGGCATTCTAAGAATTTCGACGAGAATTGGGTATCTTCTACTTATGCAATTCATTGGTTAAGGTCTATTAGAACGGGACATCGAGCAAGGTCTATTTTAAGACTTGCAACTAATATTCAAGGAACGGGTTTTTTATTTTCTTCAATTCTTGTAAAGAATGGTTGGCCTTATACATCTTTAACTGAAGATAGAGCTTTTACAGTTGATGCAGTTGCTCTTGGGTATCAAATAACTTATCAAGATGCTGCTATCTTTTATGACGAACAGCCAACAGATTTAAAAATAGCTTTACGACAAAGATTACGTTGGTCTAAAGGACATTTATTAGCTTTTGTTGATACTGGTCCTAAATTATTTGCAAATATATTTTTAGGTAGACACGATGCTAATAAGAAAAAAGATAAACCACATGATTTTAAAAGTTTTTGGTTATCAGTTGTTGAATCTATACGTCATCGTTTTGCATCATTTGATATTTTAATGTTAACCATTCCTTTTTCAGTTTTTAATTTAGCTAGATGGTTATTAGTTACAGTTCTTTTCTATTCATTTTATTCATATATCTATGGACTTACAAGTGTGAACTTTTTTGGTGGAAGTACTTATCTTGCTAGATTTTTAAGACTTTTTATAAGTTTTAAAATAAGTATTGAGCCAGGAGTTAAAGCTTTATTTGGAGCTTTAGTAATAGCTATTTGGGCTCGTATATTTTATCGAATAGGTTCTTACTTTGAACATATTATAGAAGCAGTATATGTATTCATAATTGAACATAAACGAATTAAAAAAATACCTTTACATAAGAAAATACTATATTGTTTTACTTGGCCTATCTTTGATATTATAGGGCGTTATACAACTTATATAGCTTTATTTAAAAAAGTTGAATGGAAACCTATTCCACATGAAAGTAAAATTACAATTGAAGATTTAAATAAATAAATTTGTAATTTTTGGAATTTAATGGTTCAAATTGTAAAATATGTGTTAAATTGTAGAAAATTGTTTATTTCTGTGTTAAGATTAGATTGTACAAAGGAAATTAATGAAATAAGGAGGGTTATGAAATTCTTAAAGATTAATGCCAAAGTACTATTGATTTTATGCTTATTTAGCGGAATTTTATTCTTAAGTACCGGATGTGGAGATAAGGATAAAGACCCAGATGCTACTCAAACAGGAGCAAGTTCTGAAAAAGAAACTGATAGTTCTGAAGATGAAGATAATTCAACAACTGAAGGAAATACATCAGGAGGTTCTAATACAACAACTAATGGAACAGCTTCAACAGGAACTACAGATTATACCGTTTGGGTTGCAAATACTACAATAAATACAGATAAGAGTCAAAAGAGTTATAAAGTTATTTGGGGAGATACATTATGGTTGATTTCAACTGCTTGGGAAGTTCCTTATATGGAAATAGCAAGATTTAATAATATTAAAAACCCTGATTTAATTTATGTTGACCAAATTATCTATAATCCGTTATATAAATAAATAAGTATAAATCAATGGCTTGAAGAACTGATTTTATTCAGTTCTTTTTTTTCTAAATTTTATTTTAAAATATTTATAGTAATAAAAGATAAGATGTGGTATAATTCACGAGAAAGAGGTGTTCGTATGTGTATTAAAATTGGAAATGTTGAAATACATGGAAAAACGGTTTTAGCACCCATGGCTGGTATTTGTAATAGTGCCTTTCGAAAGATTATAAAAGAAATGGGTTGTTCCTTGATATATGCTGAAATGGTAAGTGATAAAGCTATATATTATGGTAGTAAAAAGACTAAAGATATGTTATTTATGGAAGAAATTGAAAGACCTATTGTTCAACAAATATTTGGAAGTGATATTAAATCTTTTGTAATGGCTGCTAAATATGTTGAAGAAACTATGCATCCTGATATTATTGATATTAATATGGGTTGTCCCGTTCCAAAAGTTGCTATTAAAAATCAAGCTGGAGCAGGACTTCTTAAAAACCCTCAGAAAATAAAAGAAATAGTAGAAGCCGTAGTTAAGGCGGTTTCAGTTCCTGTAACAGTTAAAATACGTAGTGGTTGGGATGCCAACAGTATTAATGCGGTTGAAGTTGCTAAAATATGTGAGCAAGCAGGAGCTAGTGCTATTTGTGTTCACCCTAGAACTAGAAGTCAAGGTTATAGTGGTAAAGCCGATTGGAGTATTATTAAAGCAGTTAAAGATAATGTAAGTATTCCAGTAATTGGAAATGGTGATATAACAGATATTTATAAAGCCAAGGAAATGTTAGAAGAAACGGGCTGTGATTTAATCATGCTCGGACGAGGAGTACTTGGTAACCCTTGGTTAATAAGAGAAATAAATGCTTATTTAAAAGATGGTACGATTTTAGAAAAACCAACTAAAGTTGAAAGAGTTGATATGTGTTTAAAACATTTAGATTATTTAAGTAAAATAAAACCTGAAAAAATAGCTTGTCTTGAAATAAGAAATCATATTGCTTGGTATTTGAAAGGGCTTAAGAATGCTAATCAAGTTAAAGAAAAAATATATCAAATGACTAAATTGTGTGATATAATAAAGACATTAAATGAATTTAGGGAGGAATTAAATGAAACCAGTTAGTTATAAAAGAATTATTGCTTATTTATTAGATGTTATTTTTGTTACTTTTGTTGGAACGTTACTTACAATGTTTATTCCTATGAGTGATAAATACGAAACTGCCAGCCAGGAGCTTATGACCGCGGTTTCAGATTATCAAAATAAAAAAATAAGTGATGATGTTTATTTAGAAAAAGTAGCTGATGTTAACTATACTCTTAATCGAGAAAGTGTAGCTGTTTCTATCGTTTCTATTGTTTTATCAACTGTTTACTTTGTAGTAGTTGCTTACTATATGAATGGTCAAACCTTTGGTAAAAGAATTATGAAAATTAAAATAGTTTCTAAAAGTGATAAGAAATTAAAAATGAATAATTATTTAATTAGAAGTTTAATAATTGATTCTCTTTTAATGAATACAATTACAGTTGTCTTAATCTTATTCTTAACTAAAGGAGCTTATATCAAGGTTACTGATATTTTATCAAGCGTCTTTGGAGTAATTTATATTATTACTTTTGCTATGATGTTATTTCGAAAAGATGGACGTGGCTTACATGATATGTTAGCTGGAACAGTAGTTATTTCAACAATGGAAGGTCCAGTTCCTGAACCAATCGAAAGTGATAATGATATTAAGGAAGCAAATGTTATTAAAGAAGTTAAATCTATAGAAAAAGAGACAAAAGGAAAGACTTCAAATGCTAATAAAACTTCCAAAAATAAGAATTCAGAGAAAAAAGAAGTTAAACCTAAAGCAGTTAAAGAAAAGAAAGTAACTAAATAATTAGGAAGGTAATATGGAATTAAGTGAAATAAAAAATAATTTAATAGCATTAAAAAATAAAAGTCAAGAACTATGGAGGTTACTTTGACATTGATGGAAAGATAGTCAGAATTCAAGAATTAAATGAAGAAAAAAATACTCCTGATTTTTGGAATTTTAAAGATAATGTTAATAAAGTCATGTCAGAGTTAAATAATTTAGAAGATATTGTTAATACTAATAAAGAAATTAAAGAACTAATTGAAAATGCATTTTTAACTGTTGAGATTTTAGAACTTGAAAACGACGATAAATTAAAAATGGAATTAGAGAATAATTTAAAGGTAATTAATGATAAATTAGATGCCGCTTATTTGTTAACGCTTTTAAATTCACCATATGATAAAAATAATTGTATATTAGAAATTCATTCTGGAGCAGGTGGAACAGAAGCTTGTGATTGGGCTTTAATGCTTCTTCGCATGTATCTAAGATATTTTGAAAATCATAACTTTAAGTATGAAATAATGTCTTATACTGAAGGAGAAGAAGTAGGGGTAAAAAGCGTTGCTATTAAGGTTACAGGTCCTTATGCCTATGGTTATTTAAAATGTGAAAAAGGTGTCCATCGTTTAGTTAGATTATCACCATTTGATGCTAACAATAAACGTCATACATCTTTTGCATCTGTTGAGGTTATTCCAGAATTTCAAGATAGTGTAAATATTGAAATTAATGAAAAAGATTTAAAGATTGATGTTTATCGTTCAAGTGGAGCTGGAGGACAACATATTAATACAACCGATAGTGCCGTTCGAATAACGCATTTACCAACTAAAATTGTGGTCTCTTGCCAAAATCAAAGAAGTCAAATTCAAAATCGTGAAGAAGCTATGCGAATTTTAAAAAATAAATTACAGCTTTTAGCAATTGAAAAGCAACATCAAGAATTAAATGAAGTTAAAGGTGATAATATGATTACTTCTTTTGGTTCTCAAATTAGAAGTTATGTAATGCATCCATATTCAATGGTAAAAGACCATCGAACTAATTATGAAACTAGTAATGTTTCTAAAGTTTTAGATGGTGATATTGATAAATTTATTGAAAGTGTTTTAAAAAGTAATGTAACAATTTAAAGATAAAGAATTAAATAAAGTAGTAACTAGATAAAACTAGATACTACTTTTATTATTATAATTTTTAAAAGGTGATAGTTTGAAAAAGATAAAAAAATATATTTTGTTATTTTTTATGTTATTGTTAGCATCTTTAAATTTTAATTTAATTTTGAAAAAACTTAGTATTGTAACTGGTGGAACTCAAGGTTTAGCTTTAATTATTAGTAAGATTTTAAATCTAGAAACATCAATTATAATTTTAATAATTAATGTTTTAATGCTTATATTAAGTTTTAAGTTTTTAGATAAAAATACAACTTATGGAACTATTTTTAGTACTTTTATGTATCCTTTTTTAATTAGATTAACTAGAAATATTAGTTTACCTTTTTTAAATTCTTTTCCTGTTTTTATTTTAATTTTATTAACAGCTTTTTTATGTGGTGTTACAGGTGGAGTAATATATAAATTAGGGTTTTCCAATGGAGGAATTAGTCTTATACCTTTATTTGTTAAAAAATATTTTAAAGTTAATATAGATATAACTTATTTTCTTATGAATACTTTAATTATTATTTTAGGTATTTTTACTTTTGGTCTATTAAAATCATTTTATTCTATCGTTGTAATTTTTATAAATAGTTTAATAATTCGTTTAATTTTAAAAAGAAAAAACAAATTATAAAATATAACTTGTTTCTTATATATTCGTTTTAAAAAAATCATCTTTAGTAAAAGAGATTAATTCTATTTTATTATTTTTTATGTATTTATTATATCTATAAATTATATTATTAAATTCTTGGTTATTAATTTTTTGACCATTTTTGTATAAAAACTTATCTAAACCTTTAAAGTTTTCAAGTATATAATTATCATTTATTTTTGCAAAAGAAAGTTTAGGTAATGGTGGGTTATAATTTCGTATCAACACATTGAATGAATAAGTGAACCAAGCTGGTTTACCACTTACTTTAGAAATATTGATTAATGTTAGAGTATTGTCTTGATTGTTCTTACTTATAACTAACATTAATCTTTTTTTATGTTCTATATTTTCTATTCCACTTGCAAAATATGGTGGTATATAATATAAAAACATACCTACATCAATGTTCATTAATAATCTAATTCTTCTCCTTCTTTAAATTCTTTAGAATTCATTATTTCATATGCATCAAGAACATCTTTAATGTTATCAAGTTCATTTTTTAATTCTTTATTTGGAACGATAGCTTTTTTCTTATCTTTATAATCAGTTCCGTTATTAGATAAACTTAAATATTTTTTCCAGTATTCAAATTGATGTGTCATATTTGATAATGTATCTGCTGTTTCTCCACCATAAATATTTTTTGTTAATTCTAAAACTTCTAAATCTTCTTTTGAAAAATCTTTGCGTTTGTAGTTTAGTAACTCTTTTAAATTATTTTTATACTCAAGTCGTACATTTTCCATTACCATACCATTTTCAAAGGCACAGAATTCTTCTTTAAATAGTAATCTATTATTTTTAGCTAGACTTATTAATTGAGCAAAAAACAATAATTTTTGTAATTTCATGTTACCTTTAAATGTATTTCTGGGTGTATCTAAATTATTTTCTAAAAACCATTTTACATAATCAAAAACATTAGTTTTTTCCATAATTACCCCTCCTAAACACATTATATCATATTCCTTTTGAATTTAAAAGAAAACAACTATAAGTTGCTATAGTCGTTATAATTGAAAAAATTACTCTTCTTTATTTTCTTCTATAAATTTTTCAATGATATATATCAATTGACTATTAATGCTTCTGTGTTCTTTTTCAGCAATTTTTCCAAGTTCTAATAATATTTCTTCGTCAATTCTTAACGTAAAATTTTTCATTTTTACCTCTCTTTCATTATAGTATCATTTTGAAGTCATTTTATATAGATTTAAAATGAATTTGACTTGACGTCATAATGATGTTATAATTGGTTCATGAGTACAATTAAGTTGAATTTAATATGTATTTATATTTAAAAGGAGGAAATATGGCATTATCAAATGGTTCAATTAATAATGGTCGTGAAAGAACTAAAAAAATTAGAAGTGATTTAAACACAGTAAGGGGAGTATTTGGTGATTTAAGAAATTATCTTGCTCAAAACGAAAATTATCGAAAGTTTATAGAAGGAACAAACTTTGGTAAAGTTCAAAACGATAAGATACAAAAGATAATGGGACTTTTAGACCAAAATTTAACTGCTCAAACTACTAGTTTAACAATGAAATTAAATAGTTTTTTTGCATATCAAGAAGAATTAAATCGTAAATCACTATCAAGTGGAAACATTAAATGAATTAGTTTATAGAAAGGAAATATAATATGAATAATAAAAATTTTAATGCAGTTGAAATAAATGAAATTATAACGAAAATCGAAACAACTGAAACAGAAATGGAAAAAATATTTACTAATATTTGGAATAACTTTTCTTCATTATCGGGAATAGTTGCAAGTGAAGATTCAGGTTTATCAAAAACTTGTGATAGAATAAGTGCAACTTATAAAAATTTATCAGGAAAACTATCTGATAATTTAGATGCAATTAAAACAGAATTAACATCATATGTACAACAAACACTTCAATATGAGACAAATTTAACTGAAAATCTTACTAAAACTAATGAAGGTTTGGAAAGTGCTAAGAGTATCTTAGATACTTTATAAAAAAGGAGGAAATATGGCTTTAGTTAAAGAAACTATTGAAAATTTAAAAAATCAAATTGATAATTGCAAATCAGTTTTTAATGCAATGACAGAAGAAATTTCTTCTATTCGTACAAGACTTAATAATGATACTAACTATCAGTTATTTGTAAATGGTACAGATATAGGTAGAGAATTAAACGATAAATTACAAAAAATTCTTGATTTACAAACAAGTTTAAATGAAAATGAAATAAGTAATATTATAACAAATTGTTCTAATTTTGTAGAAGTTCAAGAACAGTTAAATGAAAGTGGTGAGTAATAATGAATTTTAATGTTAATGAATTATCAAGCACAATAAATACAATTGAAAGTATAGCTGGTGGAGATAATACTTATAGTCTTAGTATGCGACTAACTATATATGGTGAACAAATGGAAAAAATAGGTGATGCTGTTACTTCTGAAGATTCCAATTTATCAAGAACTTGTTTTTATTTAGGAACTACTATTTCTAACATAACTAAAAAATTAGAAGAAGTCTGTGGTAATATTATTAAAGAGATTACAGTTTATGCAAGAGAAACTTTAGGAAATGAAGAAGGAACTACTAAATCACTTGAAGAAATTAATGGAGAATTAGCAAGCATAGATAAAGTATTAAAAAGTTTATAATAAAAATTATATAAATTAATTAAAAATATTGAATTAATTTACTTAAATAAAGGTTGAATTAATTTGATATTTTTATTTTTGGTTATAAAAGAGATATTTTTATCTTAAGACTATAAAAAAAATTAATTTTGTGTTATAATATTTTAGATTTTTAAAGAGGTGTTGTATGGACAAAATAGTTATAAAAGGTGCACGAGAAAATAATTTAAAAAATATAGATTTAGAGCTTCCTAAGAATAAATTAATTGTCATGACTGGTTTATCAGGAAGTGGGAAAAGTAGTTTAGCATTTGATACTATTTATGCAGAAGGAGAAAGACGATATGTTGAATCTTTATCTGCTTATGCTAGACAGTTTTTAGGTGGAAGTGAAAAGCCAGATGTTGATAGTATTGAAGGTTTATCACCAAGTATTAGTATTGACCAAAAGACAACGAGTAAAAACCCACGTTCAACGGTTGGAACAGTAACAGAAATATATGATTACTTAAGACTTTTATTTGCAAGAATTGGTATTCCATATTGTCCTAATCACCATATTCCAATTAAAAGCCAAAGTATTGAAGAAATAGTCAATAAAATTGAAAGTTTTGCTGAAGGTACTAAACTTATGATTTTAGCACCGGTTGTTGATTTTGAGAAAGGTACTCATAAAGATGTTTTAGAAAACTTAAGAAAAGAAGGTTATATAAGAGTTCGTATTAATGGAGAAATGTATGATTTAAGTGAAAATATTGAACTTGCTAAAAACCAAAAAGATAAAATAGATGTTGTAGTAGATAGAATTGTAATTAAAGAAGGAATTAGAAGTCGTCTTTATGAATCTGTTGAAACTGCTACTAATTTAGCTAAAGGTAAAGTATTAATTAATATAATAGATGGTGAAGAAATACTATTCTCAACTACTTATGCTTGTCCTTATTGTAATTACTCTATTGCTGAACCTGAACCTCGTATGTTTAGTTTTAATGCTCCATATGGTGCTTGTCCAGAATGTAAAGGTCTTGGAGTAAAATTAAAAATAGATGTTGATTTAGTAATTCCAAATACTGATTTAAGTTTAAATGAAAAATGTATTAAAACTTTAAATGATGACCAAGATAGTATTGAATATAAAAGACTAAAAGCCGTATGTGATTATTATAAAATAGATATGAATAAGCCATTCAAGAAACTAAAAGATAAAGAAAAAGATATTATTCTATATGGTTCACCAGATATAATTTCGTTTAATATTACAAGTAGAAGTGGTAATGTTACAAAAAATAAAGATTATTTTGAGGGTGTAATTAACAATCTTGAACGACGTTATATGGAAACATCAAGTGAATGGATTAGAGATTGGTTAGAGCAATATATGATTGAACTTCCTTGTGAAGTATGTCATGGTGCAAGACTTAATGATAGTGTTTTAAATATTTTAATTAATGATAAAAATATTTATGATTTAACTTGTTTATCAATTAAAGATTTACTTACATGGTTTACAGAAATTAAATTAAGTGAAAGTGAAATTAAGATAAGTGAATTAGTTATTAAAGAGATAAAAAATAGATTAACATTTTTAAAGAATGTTGGACTTGAGTATTTAACTTTAGCACGCCAAAGTGGAACTTTATCTGGAGGTGAAGCTCAAAGAATTCGCCTTGCTACTCAAATTGGTTCTAGGTTAACTGGTGTTTTATATGTTTTAGACGAACCTAGTATAGGGTTGCATCAAAAAGACAATGAGAAATTAATAAATTCTCTTCTTGAAATGCGTGATTTAGGTAATACTTTAGTTGTTGTTGAACATGATACAGATACAATGCTTGCCAGTGATTTCTTAGTTGATATAGGTCCAGGTGCTGGAGACGAAGGTGGTTATGTTGTTGCTGCAGGAACTCCCAAAGAAGTCATGAAAAATGAAAATAGTATTACAGGACGTTATTTAAGTGGCAAAGAATGTATTCCTGTTCCTAAAAAAAGACGTAAAGGAATAGGTAAGAAAATTGAGATTAAAGGAGCAAGTGAAAATAATTTAAAAGATATTGATGTTTCTATACCTCTTGGAACATTTACTTGTGTAACCGGGGTATCTGGAAGCGGAAAAAGTAGTTTAGTTATGCAAATCCTTGCTAATGCTTGTATGAATCATGTTTATAAATCTAAAGTTAAAGCGGGAAGTCATAAGAAAATTTTAGGACTTAATAATATAGATAAAGTTGTTGTTATTACTCAAAACCCAATTGGTCGAACTCCAAGAAGTAACCCAGCAACTTATACCGGAGTATTTGACGATATTCGAGATATATTTACAAATACTAAAGAAGCTAAAATGTTAGGTTATAGCAAGAATAGATTTTCTTTTAATGTTAAAGGTGGAAGATGTGAAGCTTGTCGTGGTGATGGTGTTAAAAAAATTGAAATGCA
>CANQYO010000028.1 GCA_947628095.1 uncultured Bacilli bacterium
ATTAAATCAACTCTCTTTTTACCTTGATTTAATTATACACCTTTTTTCTTTTATTTTTTAAGCGATTGCCATACAACAATAACTATTTAATTTTCTATCTTAATTATTTTTTAATTTAACAGCAATTATTTTATCCTCTACTTCAAAAATTACTTTTTTAACATCCATAGAATCAAATACACTAGATGCTAAAGAATATGTAACCTCTTCTAAATTATCATTATTCAACTCATCAAATGTAATCGTTAAAATATCTTTATCTAAATCATAGTTTTTTATATTTGTCTTATATGATAAATAACTACTTAAATTCGTTCCCGAAAAATAATTTCCTTTTAAAGAGTCAATAATTATCTTAACTTTATCTTGATTACTATTTAAATACTTTGTAACTGGAACATAATAATTATTGGAATTATCATTATAAACATAATATAAAACAACTTTTTGAGTATTTTTTAAATTTGTTAATTCATAATCTTTATTAATTCCAAAATCTTTATTTAAAAGAATTGGTAAGTTTTTATTACTCTTTTCAAGTTTTTCTAAATTTTCACCATCAATTTTAATAATAACATCTGATACTCCTTCAAGTTCTAACATACTATATACAATACTTTCAACTACTTTTTCTTCTAAATAATCATTTACTTTAAGTAAATCATTCGAAAAATCAAGGGTTAAAATATTATTTTCAAAAGTAATTGAGTTTACTTTAGTATTACTAGGAATAGTTCCTTTTAAATGATTATATTTTTTATTATTTATTGATAAATTATTTACAATTTGGAGAGCTTTATCAACAATTTTACCTTTATCTAATAATATATCAACTTTTACTAAATAATTATCTTCATTAAGTAAATATATATGATTAGTATCTAAATTACTAGCATATTCTATTTCATTTAATTTAGTTTTTTTACTTGGTTCCATATATTCAAAGGTAAAAGTTATTAACATAACAAACAAAACAAGTGTTGTTAAATAAATTCTATTTAAGGCTTTTCTTCGTAACATAAACCACCCATTTAAATTTATGAAAAAACGTACTAAAATAGTACGTTTAAAGTGATATTTCATTTAATTTTAATAATTCAACAACCGCTGCAGCTCGTCCTTTAACTCCTAATTTTTGCATTGCATTTGATATATGATTACGAACGGTTTTTTCACTTATTTTTAAATTTTTAGCAATTTCTTTTGTAGTTTTATTTTTAATTAATAATGTAAATACCTCTTTTTCTCTACTTGTTAATATATTTTTCATAATTCTCCTATACACTACGATGTATTATATGCAGTATGAGAAATTATGTAAATTATTCTTTGAAACTAACTGAAATATACATTTTATCTTCAAATTCTTCTTGCAAACTTTTCATAATATTAACTGCTAAACTTTTATCATGATTTTTTGAATTAACTACTACATCAACAATATCATTATCAATTTTTACAAAACTAGTTAATTTGAATTCGTCTTTAATTTTTTTCTCTAAAGTTTCTTCCAATGACGAAACTTCTGAAATATATCTTAAATCTTCATATACTTCGTTTTTTTCGTCTACTGTTAGGTTCTTATCTGATAATTTTTCTTGTAATTCATCAATTATTTGTAATCTTTCTGTTTCAAGTTCTACTCGCATACTAGTAATAAGTTCACTTTCCGATATTGTTTCATCAATTTCTTTATCTTTTTCTTCTTTATTTTCATTTGTATCTTTCATACTACCTAAATAATTACTATTATTAGTCAATAATAATTCATTTGGCATTGTAATATAATAAACACTTAACACTAGTGCCAAACTTGTTAAAGTTAAAAACCATAAACCTTGTTTATTAATCATATAAGTCCTCCTACTTCATTATATTTAAGTAGAACTATTTTATTACAAAAGTATTTGGAAAATAACTTTAGTTTTTAATCAATTATTTTTTAGAAGCTGCCTCTATAAATTTTTGAAATATTAATTTAGAATTTTCATCATTCATATCTTCTGGATGGAATTCTACTCCTAAAATAAATCTTTTATTTGGAAGAGAAATAGCTTCTATAACATCATCAGTTTTAGCATTAACTATAAAATTATTTGTTTTTTTAACTAAATGTCTATGTCTACTATTAACCATAATTTTTTCTTTATGTAATATTTGATAAAGCAATGTATTTTTTAATATTGTAATACTATGTACATAAGCAATATTTTTTTTATTATGCATTGAAGTAGTTGCTAATAAAGATTTTTCGTTAGTATCAAAAAAAGCTAATAATTGCATTCCTAAACAAATTCCAAGAAGTGGAACATCTTTTTCAACTAAATAGGAAACTATAAATTCGTCATATTTATACCATTTAGAACCACCTTGAAAAATTACTCCATCACATAAGTTTAAAATCTTTATTAAATCTTCTTTATCTGAACTAGTTAAGTCAGAGTTTTCTTTACTATCTAAAGAATAAGTTTTTAAATTAGCTGGTAAAATGGCAAGAGGTATTCCCCCATTTTCAATAACTTTTAAGCGGATATTTTCTGATATAGCATAAACCTCATTTCCTTCATCAGAATTAATTGGTCTTGCAACAATACCTATAATTGGTTTTTTCATTTTATCACCTATTATTTATTTTATAATAATTTTTAAGTATTAGCAAATAAAAAAAATACATGAATTTAGACACTTCATGTATTTTTAACTACTTATTTAACTTCATTATATTCTGTTAATTTATCAAAAGTTTTACGAACTTCAACATCGTATTTAACCATATCACGACCACCAAGTTCTTTAACTATATCTTCTTCACTAGCATTATATTTAGCTGCCATATCTTTTATTTCTTTATCAATATCTTTCTCAGTTACTTCAATCTTTTCAAGATTCATAACTTCTTCTAAAATTAAACGATATAAAACATTTTTATGAGCTTCTCCTTCAAGTTGTTTTCTAAGTTCAGCTTCACTTGTTTTCGTAAATTCATAATATAAGTCTAAAGAAATTCCTTGATATTTTAAGTTTTCTTCTGCTCTTTGTAATAATCTAGTTGTTTCGTCTTCAATCATTTCGTCTGGAATATCTACTTCAGTATTTTTACTAATAGCTTCCATCATATCATCAACGAATTTATTTTCAGCATCAGTTTTCTTATGTGTTTCAAGATGTTCTTTTATACTTGCTTCTAAAGTCTCACGAGAATTTACTCCTTCCATTCCTAAATCTTCAAAGAAATCTTCATCTAACTCACGATTCTTTTTAACTTTAATTTCATGAACTTTAACTTTAAAAACAGCTTCTTTACCTTTTAAATTTTCAGCATGATAATCTTCTGGGAAAGTTACCTTAATATCTTTTTCTTCTTCTTTATCCATACCAATTAATTGTTCTTCAAAACCTGGTATAAATGTTTTACTTCCGATAACTAATGAATAATTTTCAGCTTTACCTCCATCAAAAGGTACTCCATCTATTGAACCTTCATAATCAATTATAACAGTATCACCATCAGAAACTTTACCATCTTTAATTTCAAGTTCGGCATAATGTTCTAATAAATGTTCAATTTCATGTTGAATTTCTTCTTTACTTACTTTAACCTTATCACGTTTAACTTTTAAATCTTTATATTTTTTGATAGTAACTTCTGGTTTAGTAATAATAGTAAATTTAAATACTATTTTATCTTTAGTAATATCAATTGGCATAACTTTTGGTTCAACAACTGGAACTAATTTGTTTTCATCAAGTGCTTGGTGAAAAGCTTTATCTACTACCGTATCAGCAGCATCTAAGAATAAGCTTTCAATTCCATATTTTTTTATAAAAACATCATATGGTGCATGTCCAGGTCTAAAACCATCAATCTTAGCTTTTTTATTTTGTTTTTTATATGCTTCTTGTAAAGCATCTTGCCAATCTTTTCCTTCAATTGTAATTTCTATTTCATGCTTATTTTTATTATTTTTCTTTTCCATATTTCCTCCAACACGTCATATTATACCTTAACTAAGTTAAGTTTTCAACCTTAATTTACGATTTTTGCAATATCACTTACATAAGTAGTATTGATTACACCATAACGAGGTAATTTATATTTATCAGAACCAACTTTAATCTTAGTACGACCTCCAGCAAAAGCCATTTCAAACCCAGCTTCCTTAAGTAAACTAATAGCATAATCATTATACTCAAAGAATGGGTAACAAAAGACAGTTGAACCATTTAATTGTTCACGACTTTTTCTTAAATCTTCTAAAATTACATCACGAGCTAAACATTTTATTCCCCCACCTTGTCCTCCTGGACAAACTCCCGTTTTATGTAAATCATAAGAATGAGAATGAATTTCTATGCTAGGTGATTCATAATTAGCTGGTTCACCAACAATTCCAACTAAAAATAATGTTGCATGCATATTTAATTCTTCAAGTATCTTGGTAGAAGCTTTAGTAAAAGCTCCATCATCAATTGTAAGTAAAACCGTTTTTTCAGGTAATTGAATTTTATTATCTATAAATAAAGATATATCTTCCATAGTAGCCGTATAAAAATTATTATCTTTTAAATAATTCATATGACCTCTAAATTGTTCATCACTCAAGCAAATTGTTACATTCCAACTTTTACATTTATTTTTTTCTTCTTGATTACTTGAATCATAGACATAATGATATACCAAAGTTGCTATGCCATTTGTATGTTTTAAATCAGTATTATTGTTAGCAAAAGTTGTTACTTCATCTTTTTTCAAATAATAAAGTTTATCTTGATAAATTACTCCATAATAATTATCTTCTCTAATAATAATTGGAAAAGTCATTTCTTTATTTATTGTAAATTGTAAAATATCATTTTGATAGAAATTAGTAACTTCATTAGTTTTTACACTTTCATTATAAGGAATATAATTTTTATATGTTTCCATTTTTTGATTTTTATTATCTTCTTCTTCTAAAACATTTTCTTCTAAATCTTTATAATCTATGTAATAATCAAAATCTTTAAGTTTAAAATACCCTTTATCAATAGTATCTGTATTTTCTAAATCTAAAACAAGGTCTTTTTTAATTAAGCCACTTTCTATAAATTTTCCATCTAAATATTCATATAACTTTTTATCTTCATTTAATTTAACACTTTCATGAAAATAACTTTGATAATCAATTGGTTCTTCTTTTATAGTCTTTGGTTCTTTTAATTTTAATAAATCATCTTTAAAGAAATATAGACAACTTCCTAAAATCAATAGGAAGAAAAGGAAAATAAATATCTTACAACCAAGTTTCATTTTTAATTTTTTCTTTTTAGGTTTTATAGGTTGTTCAAAATTTTCTTGATAATTAACTTTTTCTACCTTTTCATTTTCTAAAGTTTCTTTTTTCTTGGAATTATTTTTTTGATTATTAGAATTTTTCTTATATTTATGGTTATTACTTTTAGAATTATTTTTTGAATTACTATTTTTAGAATTATTATTTTTCTTTTTAGAATTCTTCGTGCTAGTATTTTTTAAATTATTCTTTTTTTCTTCCATACAAACTCCTTTTATTCAATAACAGCTTCTTTATTTAATCTTTCAACAAGCCATTTTTTAGCTTCTTCCATATCATTGAAATAGATGGTTTTATCTTTTAATTTTTCATAAGTTTCATTACCTTTTCCAAGAATTAAAACAATATCTTTTGACTTGGCCATATTAATTGCTTTTCTTATTGCTTGACTTCTATCAATTACTATTTCATATTCAGCATCCGTGTCAAGTTCACTCGTCATTTGTTTAGCTATTTCATAAGGGTCCTCGCTTCTTGGGTCCTCATAGGTAAAAATAGCATAATCAGCATATTCCATAACTGTTTTTCCCATAATTGGTCGTTTTTTATAATCACGTTCACCAGCTGAACCAATCACGACAATTGCCCGATTAATATCTAAGTTTTTAACAAATTCTAAAAGAGATTTTATACCATTTGGAGTATGAGCATAATCAACCATAACATGGAAGTCTTGACCTAAATCAATCATTTCAAGTCTTCCTGAAACATCAATATTGACTGCATTTTCAATTAAAGTTTCAATATCAAAACCTAATGATAAACAAACTAACATTGCACAAGCAAGATTATAAACATTAAATTTACCAAGAAGTGGTGAAACAAAAGAATATTCTAAATCTTTATAAACAAACGTTACCTCAGTATATTTAGGTGTAACATTATATTCTTTTATATAAAGGTCATTTTCCTTATCTTCACCATATGATAAATAAGAATTACTAGCTCCTGCAAATTTAGGATAAAATTTATCGTCTTTATTAACAATAAAAATTCCATTTGTTTGCCTTGCTAATTGAACTTTACAATTAACGTAATTTTCAAAAGTACCATGAATATTGATATGTTCCCAAGTTATATTTGTATAACAACCACTTGCAAATTCTAAATCGTCCAAACGATGTCTAAAGAAACCTTCACTACTTGCTTCCATTACAACATATTCGCATCCTGCTTCTTTAAATTCTTTAAAATACTTATAAAGAAGAGTTGCATCAGGTGTAGAATTAGGTGTATCTTTTGTAAATTTAGCACAACGACAACCATTTGTACCAATATAACCACATTTATCAAAACCAATTAAATAAGCAATACTAGTTGAAACTGTCGTCTTACCATCTGTTCCCGTTACTCCAATAATTTTTAAACCTAATTTATCAAAATCATAAAATTCTTGACATAATTTTGTTAATATTTTATTTGTATCTGGAACTTTTATATAAGGTACTTTACAATCAACAATATCTTTAGAACCAACAATACAACTAGCTCCGTTTTGAATAGCTTCTTCTATATAATCATGTCTATCTACTTTAACTCCTTGAATACAAACAAACATGTCACCTTTTTCTACTTCTTTAGAATTGATTTTTATATCTTTTACTAAAACATCCTTATCTGTAGAAAACAAATCACTTAGTTTTTTCATCGTATCACCAACTTCCATTATATATTATTTTGTGATAAAATAATATAGATAAATTAAAAAAAGAGGTAAAAAATGAAAAATGTAATCTTAATTGGAGCCGGTGGAGATTTAGGAGTTAATATAGATGGTGCTAGTTTATCTCCAAGAATAATTCTAAATAAATGTAATTTTCCCAAAATACTTTTAGAACAAGATAAAAATATTATTAAAAGTCAAGATAAAAATGATTTAAAAAAGAATTTAAAACCTTTAAATGAATTTAATCAAAAATTATATGAAACCATTTTAAAAGAAAAAAAATTTTGCTTTACAATTGGAGGTGACCACAGTATTTCGATTGCCTCTTCTCTAGCAAGTTTAAAAAAACAAGATGATTTAGGTCTTATATGGATAGATTCCCATCTTGATTATAATACTTTTGAAACAACAATCACTGGAAATTTACATGGTCTTCCCCTTGCTACTTTAAACGGGTTAAACAAAGACTTAAGTAAATTTCATAATGGTTCTTACTTTAATCCTAAAAAAACAGTTGTTGTAGGTTATCGAGCTTTTGAAGCTAATGCCAGTGCTGAAATAAACAATATTAAAACAATGGGAGTAACTGTTTTTACAACTAAAGATATTCAAGAAAGTGGCGTTTCAAAAATTATGGACATGGCATTTAAAATTGCTAGTCCTACTAATAATTTTGTTCACGTAAGTATTGACCTTGATGTAATTGACCCTCAAATTGCTCCTGGAGTTTCAGTTAAAGAAAAAGATGGCCTTTTAAAAAATGAAATAAATCAAATAATTGATTACTTAAAAACTAAAGAAAGTAAAATTAAATCACTTGATTTAGTAGAATATAACCCCTTAAATGATAAAGATAACAAAACTCTTGATATTGCTCTTGATATTATAAATAAATTAACTAATGACTAAAAAATTCAGTTCATTAAATGAACCGAATTTTATTTTTGTTTTTTAAATTTAAGAATAATTCGTAAAGTATTTAAAATGGCAAGAACGGTTACTCCTGTATCAGCAAAAACAGCAAACCACATTGTAGATAAACCGAAAATACTAAGAAGTAAAATGGCTACTTTAACAGAAATAGCAAAGATTAAATTTTCTTTTATAATTAAATTAGTATATTTACTAATATTAATTCCATAAGGTATTTTCATTAAATCGTCATTCATTATAACAATATCACTAGCTTCAATAGCTGCATCACTTCCAATTCCCCCCATACTTATTCCAATACTTGAACGTTTCAAAACAGGAGAATCATTAATTCCATCACCAACAAATATAGCTATTTCATTATTTTCTAACTTTTCATATTCTTTGTATTTATCAGTTGGCAACATTTTAGCTTTATAACCATCTAATTCTAAACGATTTGATATTTCCTTAGCTACACTTTCTCTATCACCTGTAAACATATAAGTTTTTATTCCTTGTTTTTTAATTAAAGAAATTACTTCTTTAGCATTTGGTTTAATTCCATCATCTAAGAAAATTGAGGCAACATGTTTACCATTAATATTTACATGAATAGAAGCTTCCTCATGACAATTATCACAAAGATTTTGATTTCCAATCTTAATTTTTAAATCATTTACTTCAAAACTTATTCCACTAGCTTCAATTTCTTTATAATTTTTAACATCTTTTGTATTTATTTTTTGAGTACTTAAAGAAACTATACTTTTAGCAATAGGGTGATTTGATAAACTTTCCCCTTTTCTAATTAATTCAATTAATTCTTTTTGATTATATTTTTTATCAAGAATTTCAATTTTTGAAACTTTAAAAGTTCCAGTTGTTAAAGTCCCCGTTTTATCAAAAATTATTTTTTTAGTTTTAGATAAATTATCTAAATAATTACTTCCTTTAACTAAAATTCCTGAACGAGAAGCTACCCCTATTCCTGTAAAATATGATAAAGGAACGGAAATAGCAATAGCACAAGGACAAGATATAACTAAAAACGTTAAACCACGATAAATACTTGTTTGATAATTAATATCAGTAAATAAAGGTAAAAGTATAGCTACTAAAATAGCTAAAACTAAAACAGTTGGAGTATATATTTTACTAAGTTTAGATACTGTTGTCTCAATATTAGCTTTTTTATCACTAGCCTTTTCAACTAATTCTAATATTTGAAAAACAGTTGAATCTTCATATTTACTAGTAACTTTCATTAAAACTACTTCACCTAAATTAATATAACCAGATAAAACTTCTTGATTTTCAGATAAATCAACTGGTTCAGCTTCTCCAGTTAAACTACTAGTATCAAACTTAGCATTATTACTTAATAATATACCATCAACGGGAACTTTCTCTCCTTTTTTAATACAAATAACATCATCAATGTTTATATCATAAACTGATACTTTTTGATAATTTTTTCCCTTTTTTAAATTTGCATAATCTTGCTTAATTGTAAGTAAATCAGAAACTCCTTTTCTTGTTTTGTTAACAGCCTTTTCTTCTAATATTTTTCCAAGCATATATAAAGCTGCAACCATTACTCCTTCCATAGCTGAATCAACAAATAATGCTCCAATACAAGAAATAGTAATTAATAAATTTTCATCAATTGTATGTCTTTTAATAAGTAAAATACAAGCATGTGTAAATGGTTTATATAAAAGTAAGATAATACTTAAATAAATTAATATTTCATGAAATTTAAAAGTAAAGGTAAACCCTAAAATTCCAAGAATTGTTGCTAATATTAAAATTCCAAAGTGATAATCTTTTTTTTCACTTTCTTCTTTAATTATTTTAGAACCAGGTTCTATTTCTTTTAATAAATTATTTATTTTTTTAAAATGGTCTTCTAAAGCTGTATCAAAAGAAATTTTTGAAGATGAAAAATTAACTTTTACGTTTTTGAAATCTTCTTCTTCATTTAAAGCTTTTTCAACTCTAGCTGCACAATTAGCACATTCAAGTCCTGTTATTATATAACTATAATGTTTCATTTCATTAACCTCCTACAAAGTTCCATTATTTCATCAACTGTTTCTAGTTTATTATCTTTAATATCTTCTATCATACACTTTTTCATATGATTTAATAATAATTCTTCTCCTAAGCTTTGCATTGCTTTAGTAACTGCTGAAATTTGAATTAAAATATCATCACAATGTCTATCTTCAACTACCATCTTGCTTATTCCTCGAATTTGTCCTTCAATTCGATTTAATCTTTTAACACATTTTTCAACTTCTTCAGGAGTTCGATGGACTTTAACCTTACATCTTTTTTCTTCTTTTACCATTTCTTATCACCATTATCATTATATACCCCCTATAGGTATATGTCAAGATTAATTTTTATTTACTTAAATTTCAAAATTATTTAATTAACAAAGAAAAAAAGTGAACTTTCTTCACTTCAATTAAAATATTTTATTTAGCTTTTTTTATAATTTTATATATTTCTTTAGCCGCTTTCTTACTCTTATTTTTTTTATTAATAACTATATGTGGATAAATATCTTGATTTTCCATTTCTATTTTAGCTGTTTCTAATCTTTTTTGAATATTTTCTTCACTTTCTGTTCCACGATTTCTAAGTCTTTCTTCTAATTCCTTTAAACTTGGAGGAGAAACAAAAATTCCTATTGCTTCTTTATAATTATTAAGTACTTGTTTATACCCATTTATATCAATTTCTAAGATAACATCATAGCCTTTATCCAAATATTCAAATACATGATTTTTAAAAGTTCCATAATATTTACCAGTTCCATACATATTATATTCTAAAAATTCATTGCATTTTATTTTATCTAAAAATTCACTTTCTTTAATAAAATAATAATTTACACCATCAACTTCTCCTTCTCTTGGAAATCTTGTTGTAGCAGAAATTGATAAATGCACTTTATCATTCTTCTTTTCATAAATTTTTAATAATTCCGAAACTACTGTTCCTTTTCCAGCCCCACTTGGACCAGATATTACTATTAATTTTCCCATATTAACCTCCTATCTTTAATTTTAAAATTGTACAGCCTGGATTAAAAAAATCTCTTTTATATTCTAAAATTCTTTTATCTTTTTTAGAAAACTCATGAACCATTTTTCGTAAAGTATCAGTTCCAATACCATGGACTACACAAACATATTCATTTTTTAAAATGATATTATCATTTATAAACTCATCTAATAATACTTTAGCACTATCAGTATATTCACCATGTAAATCAAGAGATGGCATACTACTTAGCATATTTTAAAACCTCATTAAGTTCAGGAATGGAATTTCTACCACCAATTCTTGTAACTGAAATAGCTGAAGTATAATTAGCAAGTTGCATAGCTTCAAGAAGATTCTTTCCTTTAATTAGAAAATAAAAAAGTGCTCCATGATAAATATCTCCAGCTCCAGTTGAATCAATAGCTTTAACCTTAAGACTTGGTATTAAATGATATTCATTATTTAATTTTGTAAATGAACCATGTTTTTCTAAAGTAATAATTACTTGCCCTTTAAAATCTTGGTCTAATTTATCATAAACTTTTTTTATAGTATCTATATTATTATAATCTAAGTCCATTTTAGTATAATCTCTTGCAAAATCATTAGAACAAACAACATAGTCAACTAAATGTGATAATTCAATTGTTTTAGAATTACATCTTCCCGCATCTATCATTGATATACATTTTTTTTCTTTTAATAACTTAGAAGCTAATTCTTCTTCATCACCATCGACTAAAATATAATCATAATCGTCAGCAATATTTTTTATTTTAGAAAATTCTAAATTTTTATCTCTATCTGTCAAAATTGTTCTTGTTCCAGTTTCTTTATTAGCAATTATAAAACTAGCTGTTGTTTTACAATCTTCACGCATTTCTAAATATTTCGTATCAACACCAAATTTTAAAAATTCTTGTTGAATTTTTTTGCCATAAATATCATTTCCTACTACTCCTGAAAAACTAGTTGGAACATTCCATTTAGAAAGTAAACAAGCAGCCGTTGCACTTGGACCTCCTCCACATTCAACTCGACTATCTTCTAATCGAATTTTTTTATTTTCAAGAGGGTAACCATTAATTGGTAAAGTTATATCATAGGCAGCATGCCCTAAACAAAGTACTCGCATTTTAATTCTCCTTTTCTAAAATGATTGTAATTGGTCCATCATTAATTAATGAAACTTCCATCATTGCTCCAAATATTCCTGTTTGAACCGGGACTAATTCTCCTAATTTTTGATTAAATTTATCATATAGTTTAGAAGCTTCTTGACCATTTAAAGCTTTAATATAACTTGGTCTATTTCCTTTTTTAGTATCAGCATAAAGAGTAAATTGAGAAATTGATAAAATATTTCCTTTAGTTTCAATAATATTTTTATTCATAACACCATTTTCATCATCCATAATACGTAAATTACATATTTTATTAACCATATAATCAATTATTTTATCATCGTCCCCCATTGTAAAAGATACTAAAAGCATATAACCATAATCAGATTTTCCAACTATTTTATTATCTACTTTAACACTTGATTCTTTAACTCTTTGAACAACAACTTTCATTTAAACACCCTTTCTATATCAACAATATAACTAAGCTTTAAAAGATTTTTTATAATATTTTCTAACTCTGATTTAGAACCAATATGAAATGTTAATTCAAAATTATATTTCATATCAATTATACTTGTATAAATATTGTTAATAACTAGTCCTGATGCAGTAAGTTTATTTACTATATCTCCTAAATAATTAGTATTACTATTTGTATAAATACGAATTTTTGTTAAATATTTACCACTTGTTATATCTTGCCATTTAACTTCAATTAAACGTTTATTTTCTTTCACATTAAAACATTCAGCTCTATGGATAGTTATTCCATTATTTTTAGTAATAAAACCAATAATTTTATCACCAGGAATTGGGTTACAACAAGATGCAATATTAACTTTAATATTATCAATTCCTGAAACATTTATATCACGATTATTTTTAATAATAATCTCTTTTTTTAAAGCTTTAGGAAGAGTATTAGGATAAATTATATCAACAATACTTCTTGGTGTATATTTATTATTTCCTATTGTTAAATAAAGTTCAGTTAAATCTTTACATTTAACTTCTTTTAAAATCTTTTTTAAATTTTCTTCACTTAAAAATTCTTTTTTAGATAAACTTTTTTTTCTTAAATAATTTTCTAAAGAAGTTTCTCCATATTTAATAATTTCTTCTTTTCTTTCTTTTTGAAAGTAAGATTTTATCTTATTTTTTGTCTGAGTTAATTTAGCAATTTTTAACCAAGATAATTTAGGACCATTTGATTGTTTACTAGTATTTATTTTTACAACATCATTATCTTCTAAAACATAGTTTAAAGGAACTATTTCATTGTTAACAATTGCACCTACCATTGATTCACCAACTTTAGTATGAACACGATAGGCAAAATCAATAGGCGTTGAACCATGAGGAAGTTCAATAACATCACCCTTAGGTGTGAAAACATAAATGTTTCCATGCATTTTAGTATCTTTAATTTCATCATAAGCATCTTTTATTTCAGCTTTATTTTGATAATTATCAATTACGGTCTTAAAAAATTCTAATTTTTGGTCTGTTGATGATAAATTATCAGCTTTTCTATTTTCTTTATATGACCAATGAGCAGCTAGTCCATTTTCAGCTACTTCATTCATTTCAAAAGTTCTAATTTGAATTTCAAATAAAACGTTAGAAACACCAAAAACAGTTGTATGTAAAGACCTATAACCATTACTTTTTGGCATAGCAATAAAATCTTTGAAACGTTTTGGAATAGGACGAAATTTTGAATGAATTAACCCTAATACTAAATAACATAATGACTCATCAGCAACCATAATTCGAAGAGCAAATACATCATAAATATCATTAAACTTTCGCCCTTTATCTAATTTATTATAAATACTATAAATACTTTTACTTCTTCCTTTAATTTCATAATCAATTTCATGTGAATCTAAAATTTCTTTAACGGCAACTGTCATTTGATTTATTAAATTATCACGTTCATTTTTAGTACTATTTAATTTTTCAACAATATCATTATAAACATCTGGTTTTAAAGTTTTAAGTGATAAATCTTCTAATTCACTTTTTAATTTATAAATTCCTAAGTGATGAGCAATTGGAGCTACGATTTCTAAAGATTCTTTAGCTAATTTTTTAGCTGTTGTAGGCTTAAATTTTGATATATTTCGCATTAAAGTTACTCTACTTGCTAAATTAATCATAATAACTCGTACATCTTCAGTCATACCAACAATAATTTTTTTATAATATTCAATTAAGTATTCATTCTCCGTTGAATAAATTATTTTATCTAACTTAAAAGCTCCTTTAGCAATTTTTATAATACTAGCATCAAATCTATTTGAAAGTTCTTTTTCATTAACCTTTTCATAGGTCAACAATTTATACAATAAGCTTGCTGTAATAGTTTCAATATCAGCATAAACAGTTGTTAAAATTTTTGAAGTTTCTAGTACTTCTTTAATTGTTTCTTCTGGTAAAAATTCAAGAATAAAATTGTATGCTTCTAAAACTATAGAAGTATCTACATTAAGATATTTTTTTATTTCTAAAATAAGTGTATTAATTGGATTTTTTTCTTTTGGCATATTAACTCCTATTTGATTAAATTAATTATATCATAAAAACTTATCTTTAAACAAAAAAGATAACTAAATTTGTTATCTTTTTAAGAATTTTCTATTTTCGTTTTTATTTTTTCTATTCTTACTATTCTCTTTCATTATCTTAATTAGCTAGCTAACTTTACTGTGTATGGGTCGTCCATTGTTCCATTTCCACCAGCTAGTAAAACATCTGATTTTAAATTAATAACTGCACGTAGACCACCAATAGTACTACCAACTCTCATACCACTAAATTCACCTGTAGAAAAAACGGAAAACTCATTAGCAAGAACTGTCCACGAAGCAAAGCTAACAGGTGTCATTGTCCAATAATAAGACCCAGTTTTTAGATAGTATCTTTCATTTTTTGTTCCATATAAGCCTCCAGCTAATGCAACTTCGTCAGCTGTTATTAAACCTATTGGGTTTTCTAACTTTTTGTTACCTTTTCCTGTACTACCTTTTGCACTTAACAAGTCTGCAGTGTTAGGGCAAACGAGGCTTGCAACTTTTTTTGTTACATTACGTCCATATGCGCTATAATAAGTATTTGGAAATAATGAAAATCCATCGCCATTACCATCTTTTATTGCTAAACTTCTATCGCTACAAAAAGTTCCAGCTGTATTTATATATTCGCTAGCTTCCTTGCCACCCTCAGTTGTTGTTTTGGCTAACTTAGTCATATACCAGTTTTCAAGTAAATTTTTAGCATTACTACTTGCTGTATCAAGCCTTACATTATCATAACTAGTTGAGCCATATGTCCAATAGTAAGCTTGAATACTCGTAGCATTGTTAAAAGATTTTATTTCAATTAAAAACTGACATGTTCCGTCTTGGGTTGTCGACAAACATGTATACTTGTAACCCTGCACAAGTTTTCCAGCTGTATTCCATTCAGTAAATGTTCCTAAATAATCAGCATCAGTTAACTTAAATGTTCTTGCACTAGCATCTCCTATATAACCAGTCCCAAAATAATATTTTGTATTTCCTTGAATATCGGTATATTGCGCTTCTTTACTTTTAACTGGAGTTTTACTAAAATCTTCTCCATACATATAGCCTACATAGGTTGGGTCAGAATATTTTTTATTAAAAGCCTCAGCCTTTTCAGTTACAGAAGATGCTTCCATTCCTGTTGCATTAGGTTTATCTCCATTATAAATTAATCTTATTGAACCGTCTCCATTTACTCTTATGATTTTCCAGTAAAAACCTCCAAACTTTACATTATTGTTTTTAACATCTCCTCTATAAAAGTAGGTATCTCCATCATTATCTTCTGTCTTATATAAACCCGCTTCGCTTCCGATTGTATTAGCTATTTGATATGTTCTGCTTGTTGCTGTTTTTATTGTGTTTCCTTCCATTGATGTTATATGATATACTGTTCCACATGTTGTTGTTCCGTAGTTGACTGTTCCACATGTCCATTTTCCATTCATAGCACTTGTTAAGGTTGCATTATTTTGTACATTTCCTGTAATTGTAAATATACCAGTTGATGTACTAAACGTTGCACTATCTCCATATGTAAATAATAAATTTGATGAGTTAGGAACTGTTGCTCCTGGGGTTTCAGCTGTTGCAACATAAGTTATTTCAGGTGCTGTTTTACTTAAAGTTGGAGCTCCTTTACTTATAATTCCTTCTTTAGCTTCTTCTATTGTATTACTTAATTGTTCTAAAACTAACAAACAATCTGCAAAATTGGAGAAACCATTATTTTTACAATAATCTTTTGCTCCTTTTATATGCATGTATTTTAATATTTCATAATTATCTGTATCATTTTTACTTAATTTTATATTTATATCAGTCTTTAAGTCTATATCATTTTTGGAATTTACAAATACTTGCATTTTTACTTTTTTATTTTCTTCAAATGTATATGTTTGACTAATACTATCTAATGTTTTTCCATCTTCACTTTTATTTCCTGCATCATCTTGATATGTGAAAACTACATCTTTGTTAGTTGTTGTTATATCAAGCTTCATGGTATCTGAACTTGCAAGTCTTATTCCTTTTTCACTTGGGTTTAAGTAATTACTTATACTTATCATGAAATAAGTTTTACCATTTTCATAGTATGAATTTTGATAGTCTACTTCAAGTGGTACATTCATTTCATTTAGATTTCCATCTACTTTGACTTTGTAACTTGCATAGCTATTGTTCCATACATCTTGAGTATAATCTTTGTTAGCATCTGTATCTGATATTATTACACTCTCGTCTATCCATAATCTTAATGAGTAATCTTTCGTATAAGAATTAGTTCCTGCTTCTATCTTCTCTGCCCATATTCTGGTATCTTCAAGTGATTTATATCTATTGGCATTTACTAACACATCTTCTCCATTAGTTAAGTAAACATCTATGTCTTCGTCTTTTAATCTGGTTTTACTTTTTTGCTCTTCTCCATATACTATACTTATTCCATAATAGATATCTTTCTTACTTTGGTTCTTTCCTGTTATTGTAAATTTAAAGATATTATCATTTAACTTTAATGCACTTTCTTTATCCATTGGAACTGCATCTGTTAAATTTATTTGGTTAGTTTCTGTATAATTCATATAGATATCACCTGTAACTAAAACAGAATTTTCATTACCATTTAAAGTAAAGTTTACAAATGCATATGTTACTCCAAATACTGTTAATAACATTACTACTACTGTTACTATTATTCCTATTTTTCTTTTATCTTTCATATTGTCCTCCTTTTTCTTAATCACTAAAAAAACGTATAAAA
>CANQYO010000029.1 GCA_947628095.1 uncultured Bacilli bacterium
ATGATAAGAAATGGAATAATAGCAGAAGAAAAAGAGATAAGTTTTAATGAAGGTCACACTAAAGGAAAAGAAGAAGGGATAAAAGAAGGACTTATCCAAAAAGAAAAAGAAATGATAATTAGTCTTCATAATAATGGAGTAAGTTTAGATGTAATTAGTAAAGCAAGCAATATATCACTTAATGAAGTAAAAGAAATTCTAGAAGAAAATAAAAAGTAAAAGAAAAATAAAAAAGACACAAATTAGAAAGAACTAGTTTATGTCTTTTAATATAGTAATAATTTAATAAAAAGTTGTTATTAAATATCTATATTTTCTTTTTAGGAAAAAAACCAAAGATTAATCTTGTTTTTAATCTCTTTTTTTATACCTTAGTAATTTAAAAAGACTTGATTAAAATCTGCGCGCACGCCAAAGTTTGACCAATCAACCCAATCGTTACTGAACTCACCTGTAGTACGAACGGAAAATACGTTGGCATGAGTGTTCCACGAATTGAAGCCCCAAGGCGACATCTATATACAGATTAACCTTAATTAAAGAATATTAAATTTCTTAAAAAAAATCAAGTAATAATTATATTAATTTTAGTAATAAAAATGGCATCAGTATTAGACTGATGCCTCAACTTAAACAATTGGTAGGCATGTCAGTTAAAAACCAAAATGCTTCCTACAAATTAAATTATGATAAATAAACATAAATTTGTTCATGTTTTTTATAAAATATTTTAAGTAAAGTAAATACATTTTTTATCACTAAGTGTTATAATAATATCATAGGTTTAAAAAGCAAATTGAAAGGATACAAGATAGGTAGTAAAATATGGAAAATACAATGCAAAAATTTCTTAATACAATATATATTAGTAAAGAAGAGCAAGAAAAATATAAAAATTTTACATTAAAAAAAGTAACGGTTAACAATAAACAAAATACAATTACTCTCTATTTAAGTACAACTGTTATGTTTAAAGTAGAAGATTATCAAAATTTAAAAACACAAATTGAAAAATATTTTAATTCTAAAGTTTTTATTTTTGTTGAAAATACAGGAGATAAAAGTTTATATCTTGAAGACTTTTTTAAATTCTTTTTACCATCTTATATTTCTTATTTTGCTGATAGATTAAAAATAAATGGTGAAAACAATAATTATATTGTTGTTTATAATCATGGAGAAATTAAACAAATTGAAGAATATTTAAAAGAAATAAATATTAATTTAGAAAGATTAGGTTATAATGCTTTAACTATTTATGAAAATGTTGAGTCTCGTGACGAAATTGTTAAAATGATAGACGAAAGTATTAATGAAATAGATATACCTGATATTAATCAAAATAAATTTAAATCAGAAGAAAAAAAATTTCCAACTAGAAGAAAAAAGATTGTAACTGTTGAAGATGAAAGAGTTTATTATGGAGAAGTTATAGAAGGAGAAGCAACAGCTTTAAAAGATATTGTTTTAGAAAATACAGATTTAATTGTAGAATGTGAAATCTTTGGATGTGATGTCTTTGAATCTAGTAAGAGTAGCTTTAAAATAATAACTTTAAAAATAACTGATTATACCGATAGTATGTATGCTAAGATATTTTTAAATTCAAGTGTTGAACTTGAACGCTTATTAGGTGTATTAAAAAACGGAAAATGGTATAAATTTAAAGGAAATACTAAAGTTGATGCTTATTCTAATAACGAATTAGTTTTTAATGTAAATGCAATAAATGTTTCAGAACATAAATCTGAAGAAATAATGGATGATAGCAAAGTTAAAAGAGTAGAATTACATACTCACACTATGATGAGTGCTATGGATGGAGTTTGTGCTGTTTCTAAACATGGAGTTGCAACAATTGAACAAGCTATTAAATGGGGACATAAAGCTATTGCAATTACAGACCACTCTGGATGTCAAGCTTTTCCTAATGCTTACAATATGATTATGGAATATAATAAAGGAAAAAGTAAAGAAGAGAGATTTAAAGTAATATATGGAACAGAATTAACTTTAGTTGATGATAATGTTGAAATAGTTAAACGTTCTAATGATGATGTTTTACTTGATTTAGAGTATGTTGTCTTTGACCTTGAAACAACTGGTTTTAATGCCGCTTCTGGAGATTCAATTATTGAAATAGGAGCAGTTAAACTTAAAAATGGTGAAATTATAGATAAATTTGATATGTTAGTTAAACCTCCTAAGCCAATTTCTGAAAGAATTACTAGTGTTACTAGTATTACTAATGAAATGGTAGAAGATTGTCCAAATGAAGAAACTGCAGTTAAAGAATTTATAAATTGGTTTGGCGATTTACCAATGGTTGCTCATAATGCTAAATTCGATACTTCATTTATTGAAATGTGTTATAAAAAATATAATCTTGGAGAATTCAAGAATATTGTAATTGATACCCTTGCTTTATCAAGAGTATTAGATACAGATGCCTCAAGACATGGTTTATCGGCAATTACTAAAAGATATGGTGTAGAGTTTGACGAAGAAAGTCACCATCGAGGTGATTATGATGCGCTTGCAACTGGACTTGTTTTTCATAAAATGATGAAAAAACTTGAAAGTATTAATATTTTAAGGATAAGTGATTTAGATAAATTAATAAATAAAGATGAAATACATAAATTTGGTCGAAGTTATCATGTAAATATACTAGTTAAAAATAAAGTTGGCTTAAAGAATTTATTTAAAATAATTTCGATTGCTAATACTAAACATTTTTTTAAGACAGCAAGAATTTTAAGAAGTGAACTTGAAGAATATCGTGAAGGGTTATTAATTGGTTCAGGTTGTTATGAATCAGAAGTATTTATAGAAGCTCGTAGTAAAACTGACGAAGAAATGCGTGATATTATAGGTTTTTATGATTATGTTGAAGTTCAACCACCAGAATGTTATATTCATTTAATTCAACTTAGTGATTTTAAAGATAATGAAGAAGTAATAAATCATATTAAAAAGATTATTCGTTTAACTAAAGAAGCTGGAAAATATATTGTTGCAACAGGTGATGTTCACCATCTTAAAAGAGAAGATAAGATTTATCGTGAAATTATTGTTAATCAAAAATTACCTGGAGGAGGTTTACATCCATTAGCTAAACGTGATATTACGGAGATACCAAGTAATCATTTTCGAACAACTACTGAGATGCTTAATGATTTTAGTTTTTTAGATTCTAAAACTAGAGATGAAATTGTAATTGATAATACTTTAAAAATTGCTGATTTAGTTGAAGAAGTAGAAGTAATAATTGATACTGGTGGAATACCATTCTCACCTCGTATTCCAAATTCTAGGGAAGATGTTTATGATATGGTATTTAAAAAAGCTTATAGTATGTATGGTAACCCTTTGCCAAGAAGTATTGAAGAGAGAATTGCTCAAGAATTATATGGAGATAGAATTTTAACTTTAGTTAAAAATAAAATAAAAAAAGAACATCCAGATTTTTCAGATTTAGCTCTTGATAATATTTTTCAAGAAGAGTTATCTAAAGTTATTAAAGAAGGATATGATACAGTTTTTGAATTAACTAAAAATGAACTTATTGAAAGTTTAGACGATAAAGAAAAAATAAATGATTTGGAATATTTAAATAAAGAGACAAAGAAACAGTTAGGTGGCATAATAGGAGGGGGCTTTGATGTTATTTACTTAATTGCTCAAAAATTAGTTAAGCATTCAAATGACGAAGGTTATTTAGTTGGTTCCCGTGGTTCGGTTGGTTCAAGTTTTGTAGCTACAATGATGGGAATTACGGAAGTAAACCCATTGCCAGCACATTATTTATGTAAAAAGTGTCATGCTAGTTTTTTTGAAGACGAAAATGGTAAAAGTTATTCAATTGATTATTCAGCTAGTGGTTATGATTTACCTGATAAAGAATGTCCTAACTGTCATGAATTAATGTCTAAAGAAGGACAAGATATGCCGTTTGCAACTTTCTTAGGTTTTAATGCTGATAAAGTACCCGATATCGATTTAAATTTTTCAGGAGATAATCAAGCAAGTGCACATGCTTATACTAAAGTAATATTTGGAGAAGATAATGTTTATCGTGCTGGAACCATAGGTACGGTGGCTGAAAAAACTGCTTTTGGTTTTGTTAAAGGTTATTTTGAAAAAAAAGGTATGTTAGAAAATGTACATCAAGCTGAAATTGAAAGATTAGCTGTTGGTTGTACAGGAGTTAAGAGAACTACTGGTCAGCATCCTGGTGGAATTGTTGTTATTCCATCATATATGGATGTCTTTGATTTTACACCATTTCAATATCCAGCTGATGATATAACTTCGGCTTGGCGAACTACGCATTTTGATTACCATGCTATTGACCAAGATGTTTTAAAACTTGATATTCTCGGTCACGATGACCCGACCATTTTAAGAATGCTTCAAGATTTATCAGGAATTGATGTAACAACTCTTCCAATGAGTGACCCTAAAATTCTTAGTTTATTAACTTCTCCAGATGCTTTAGGGGTTACTAAAGAAGAAATAAAATGTGAAACGGGAACGCTTGGACTTCCTGAAATGGGAACTAATTTTGTTATTAACATGTTAGTTAAAGCTCGACCTAAAACTTTTGGTGAACTTGTTAAAATATCAGGTTTATCACATGGAACAGACGTTTGGAATCAAAATGCTGAAACTTTAATTGATAATAAAATATGTGAATTTAAGGAAGTAATTGGTTGTCGTGACGACATTATGGTTTATTTAAAAAATCATGGTTTAAAACCAAAAGATGCTTTTAAAATTATGGAGTTTGTTCGTAAAGGAAAACCTAAAAAAGAACCAGATAAATGGCTTGAATGGAAAAAGGTTATGGAAGAAAATAATATTCCTGATTGGTACATTGAATCTTGTCATAAAATTCAATATATGTTCCCCAAAGCTCATGCCTGTGCTTATGTTATGAGTGCTATGCGAATTGCTTGGTTTAAAGTTTATCAACCTCTTAATTATTATGCAACTTTCTTTTCAATTCGAGTTGTTGATTTTGATATTGAAACAATGATTAAAGGTTATGATGCTATTAAATTAAAAATAGAAGATTTAGAAAATAAGGGCTTTGAAATTACTAAAAAAGAGGGCGATGTTTTAGAATCTCTTAAAATAGCTTTAGAAGCTACAGCTCGTGGTATTAAGTTTGGAAACATAGATTTAAATAAATCAGATGCTATTAAATTTACGAAATCAGATACAAGTCCTAATACTTTAATTCCCCCATTTAGAGCTGTAGATGGCTTGGGTGATACCGTTGGTAAGACAATTATAGCTGAAAGAAGTGAACGAGAGTTTTTAAGTATCGAAGATTTACAAAAACGTGGTAAAGTATCAGGAACTTTGATTGAAAAACTTCGTGCAATGAAAGTATTAGAAGGACTACCAGAATCAAATCAATTATCTTTATTTGATTAAAATAAGAAAAGTAGTAATAAAAAATTAGCAATAAAAAAAGTGTAATAAATTATGATAAAATGTAGATGGAGGCAGTATGGCAAATATAAATAATTATTTAGAATGGCGAGGAGATATTCCTCTTAGCTCAGATTTTCCTTTTAATGAAGTAGACAGTATGATAATGGCAAGATTTTCTTATCTTTTATTTGATAAAATTGAAATGAAAAAGAAAGAAACTATTAAAAGTATTTCTTTAAAAATGAAAGATTTTCCTAATGAAAAGTTTTTATATAATGGTGATAAGGAAATGATTACCAATTTAGGAGAAAGTGAAAGATTTAAAAATTTAATTGTTACTGATTTTGTTAAAAATAATAATCGTAAGCAAGAAAAACAATTTGGAGCAATTGTCATTCATTTATCTGATTCAGAATTATATATATCTTATATTGGAACTGATTTAACAATTTATGGATGGAAAGAAGACTTTAATATGGGCTTTATGGAACATGTTCCTTGTCAATTAATGGGGTTAGATTATTTAAAAGAAATAGCTGCAAAATATCCTAATAAAAAAATTCGAATTGGTGGACATTCTAAAGGAGGAAATGTTGCAATTTATGCAGCAATTACCGCTCCTCGAGAAATTCAAAATAGAATAATTAAAGTTTATAATTATGATGGACCTGGTTTTAACAAAAAAATAATTGAAGAATATGAAACCAAAAATATTATAGATAAAATTGAAACTTATATTCCTCAAGATTCCATTATTGGAAGAGTTTTATATCATAAAGAAAAAACAACCATTGTTTTAAGTCTTGAAAAAGGAATTTATGAACATGATATTTTTTCATGGCAAATTACGAGAGATAATTTAATAAAATTAGCTAAAAATACTGATATGAGTGAAACAATTGATAAAACATTAACCGAATGGGTAGAAACAACAACTGATAAACAAAGAGAAATTTTAATTGATGCTATATTTGAAATATTTTATTCAACTGATGCTGATACGTTTGCTGATATGACATCTAATTTAGGAAAAAATATTCCTAAAATAATGAAAAAATATACAGAAATTCCTGAAAGTGATAAGAAAGTTGTAAGTGATATGCTTTTTAGAATTGTTAAAACCAATATGCATGTAAAAATTAAAGAAGAACAGAAAAAATTTGAAGATTTTAAAAATGAATATATTGCTAAAGGAAAATTAGCTTTAGAAGAATTAGATAAAAAATATTTAAGTTTTGCTAAAAAATAATATAAAGTTTCAAAGCTTTATATTTTTTATTTGCTTTTTTTAGTAATTTATTATATAATATGGACTTAAAAAAGGGGAGATATTATGAATAGAAAGGAAAACAAAGAAAAATATTCTTTCCATGAATTTAATTTATTCACGACGATTGATAAAATTCAGTTAATGTATAAAAAATTATATGATGAAATATATAATCGTTTTAATTTAAAAGATGACATTAATCAAGGAAAAATATTTACAATAATTTTAGTTTTTTTACTTATTTTAGTAGGTATTATTACTATTTTCTTAATATTTAATTCTTTAATAGGTATTAATTTAATATTTAGTTTATTCAAATATACGTTTATTTTCTTAAAAGAAGTTTATAAAATTATTAAAACTAAAGGAAGTTTGATACTTAAATATTTACATACTAAATTCGATTATTCTTATGAAAATAAACAAGAATTAGATAAGGTAGAAGTTTTAGAATTAGAAAAAGAAGGACATTTAAAAGAAACAAATTTTTCACATTATAATCAATGTGTTTTAGAATTTATTGATTATTTAAGTAGTAATATTGATTATTTTAATCTTGATAATAAAACTAAAGAAAAAATAATTGAAATGATGCAAGAAGTTACATTAGATTTAGCATATAAAGAAAGAGAAGCAACAACTAAAAAACTTCAAGAAATATTAGGAAGTTTATTAACTGAAGTTGATTTAACGGATATTTATGAAAGAAGAGAAGTTGATTGTGAAGATACATCATGTCTTGACAATGGCTTAGCTTATGTTAAAAAAATAGACAATATAAAAAATTTATAATTATAAATATAGTTTGAAAAATTTAAACTATATTTTTTATTTATTTTTAACATTTTAAAATAATAGATTAATTTCAAAGGTAAATTTTACTAAAACTATTTTTTTCACTTAAAAAAAATGCTATACTAAATATGAAAGTTGGTGCTTTATATGATGGAACAAAGAAAAGAAGAAATTAAAAAAGAAATAGAAAAATTATTAAGTGATAAAAAAGCAAGAGAAGGTATTGATATTATAAAAAGTCTTAATTATGGACAAGAATATGATGAATTTATTATGAAAATAATAAATGAAATGGTATCAGAGTATGATTTATATGTTACTAAACATGGACGTTATATGAATTTTACTGATAGTGATTTAGCAAGTCATATGCATAAAGGAATATTTCAAAGTATTAAAGATGGTAATTATGGTTTTGTTATTGTAGCAGATTTAGATAGTGATATTTTTATTCCTGAAGGTTATAAATCTAGTGCTTTAGATGGAGATATGGTTTTAGTTGAAATTGTTAAAGATAAAGATGAAAAACATAATTATCAAGGTAATATAATTAAGATTATTAAAAGAAATCCTAAGTCTTTAATTGCTGAAGTTTTAGTAATAAATAATGTTCCTTATTGTGTTCTTAGAAATTCTAAAGATAAAAATAAAATTAAATTAGAAGGAGAAGGAGTTAAAGATTTAGTTGATGGCGATATAGTTAAAATTAAGATTGATTCTTTAGAAAATAAAAAAAATTTATCAGCTACTCTTTTAAAACATATTGCTCATAAAAATGACCCAGATGGAGATATTTTAGCTGTTTTAGCTGAACATGATTTTAATGTTGATTTTCCAAAAGAAGTTTTAGAAGAATTAGAAAGTATTCCAAATGAAGTAAGAGAAAAAGATTTAAAGGGAAGAGTTGATTTAAGGGGTGAAGAGATATTTACAATAGATGATGATGATACTAAAGATATCGATGATGCAATTAGTTTAAAAGTTCTTCCTGATGGTAATTATGAAGTTGGAGTTCATATAGCTGATGTAAGTTATTATGTTAAAGAAAATACACCACTTGATATAGAAGCATGTGACCGTGGAACAAGTGTTTATGTAGCGAATAGAGTAGTGCCAATGCTTCCTCATAAATTATCAAATGGTATTTGCTCACTTAACCCAGGAGTTGATAGATTAGCAGTTTCTTATGTTGCTAAAGTTAGTCCTGAAGGTCGTATTCTTGATTTTGATATATTTCAATCTGTTATTCATTCAAAAATTCAAATGACTTATAAAAAAGTTAATCAAATATTAGAAGAAAATATTGTTCCAGAAGGTTATGAAGAATTTGCTCCAACCTTAAGAAAAATGGATGAATTTAGAAAAATTGTTCGTGCTTATAAAATACAAAAAGGTTATATAGATTTTGAAACTGAAGAAGCTAAAATCGTAGTAGATGAGAATGGACATGTTATAGATATTCAAAAACGATATCGTGGAGCTGGGCAAAATTTAATTGAAGATTTTATGATTATTGCTAATGAAGGAGTAGCAACTTGGTTTACGAATATGGGGTTACCGACAATTTATCGTGTTCATGGAGATGTTAATGTTGATAGACTTCGAAAATTTGTTAGTACTTTAAGTTTTCTTGGAATATCTATTAAAGAAAATTTAAATAATGTAAATCAAAAAACTATTCAAAAGATTCTTGAAAAAATTAAAGATTTAGATGTTTATATTGTTCTTTCAACTTTAATTATAAGTTGTATGGATAAAGCCAAATATCAAACTATAAATATTGGGCATTTTGCTCTTGCTATTCGTAATTATTTACACTTTACATCTCCAATTAGAAGATATCCTGATACAATGGTTCACCGTTTACTAAGAGCATTTTTATTTAGTGAAGATGGAGTAACTGAAGAAAAAGTTCGTCATTTTGAATCTATTTTAGATGAGATTGCTCTTCATTCTAGTGAAAGAGAAGTTGCTAGTGATAAATGTGAAAGAGAAGTGGACGATATGAAAATGGCTGAATATATGCAAAGTCATATTGGAGAAGCTTTTGATGGAATTGTTTCTGGAGTTAAAGGATATGGAATGTATGTTCTTATACCTGATAAGTTAATTGAAGGTTTGATAAGATTAGAAAATTTAGATGGAACATTTGTTTATAATGAAAATACAGAATGTTTAGTTGAAACTTCAACAAATGAAATCTATGGAATAGGGACTAAATTAAAAATCAAAGTATTAAGTGCTGATGCTACTTTAGGAAGAATTGATTTTGTTTTAGAAAAGGGTGAAGTGTGTGAAAAAGAGGAAAAAGAAAAAGTTAAAACGAGGTATTAGAGATATTTTAATTGTAACGGTTTTAGTTATAATTGCCTCTTGTTTTGGTTTATTTTTAGAGCGTAAAGAAAGTTTAGCTAATAAAAAAGTTAAAGTTGAATATACGACAGTTAATACTAGAAAAGAGAGTAATGCTAGTTTAATCATGGTAGGAGATGCTTTAATTCATGGTACGGTTTATCAAACAGCTAATCGATATGCTGGTTATAAAGGTTATGATTTTAAGCCTATGTTAAAACATATTAAACCGATTGTTGCTAACTATGACCTTGCATATTACAATCAAGAAACAATTTTAGGTGGAGTTGAGTTAGGACTTTCAACTTACCCTATGTTTAATTCTCCAACTGATGTAGGAGATGCCTTTTTAGATGCAGGTTTTAATATTGTATCACTTGCTACTAATCATACAATTGATAAGGGAGAAAAAGGTGTTTTAAATTCTAGAAAATATTGGAATACTAAAGAAAATATTATAGCTGCTGGTTCTTATTCTTCATTTGAAGAACGTGATGAGGTTCATATATTAGAAGTAAATGGTATTAAATATGGCTTTTTATCTTATACTACTTATACAAATGGTTTAATTGTACCTAAAGGTAAAGAGTATTTAGTTAATGTTTACAATAAAGATTTAATTAAATCAGAAATTGAAAGATATCGTGATAAAGTTGATTTATTGATTGTAGCTATGCATTGGGGAACAGAATATATGACTTATCCTACTTCTGCTCAAAAAGAAATAGCAAAATATTTAGCTGACCTTGGAGTTGATTTAATTATTGGTACACATCCACATGTTATTGAACCAATTGAATATATAGATGATACTTTAGTAATTTATTCCTTAGGAAATTTTGTTTCTAGTCAAATTGGAGTTGAACGTTTAACTGGTCTTATGTTAGGTTTAAATATCAAAAAGGAAGAATATCATGGAAAAGTTACAATTTCTTTTTCTGATATTGAAGGTACTTTGATTTATACAGACCGTAATAATGGTTATATCGTTTATCCATATAATGAGTTAAATAATAATATTTTAAATGGTTATAAAAATTACTATGATAAATATAGTAAAGTAGTTACAGCTTATTCTGATAAAGTAACAGTTAAAAGTTTGGAGGGTTAAATGGAAGTTATCAACAGAGAAGCAAGATTTAATTATTTTATTTTAGAAGAGTTGGAATGTGGTATTGCTTTAACGGGAACAGAAATTAAGGCAATTCGTGAAGGAAAAGTTAATTTAAAAGATAGTTATGCCGTTATCAGACATGGAGAAGTTTATGTAGTTAATATGCATATATCTGAATATAAAGAAGGAAATATTTTTAATCATGAACCAACAAGAAGTAGAAAATTATTACTTCATAAAAAAGAAATCTTAAAATTTAATGATAAAATAAGTAAAGAGGGGTTAACTTTAGTTCCTTTAAAACTTTATTTTAAAAAAAATAAAGTGAAAATTTTACTTGGACTATGTAAAGGTAAAAAAAATTATGATAAAAGAGAAACAATTAAAGAAAGAGATTTAAAAAGAGAAGCAAGTAAATTAAATAAATATAGATTTAAGTAAAATATGTAATTTATAGAGTATAATTTAAAATAACTATTGAAAAAATATTTGCTTTTTGCTAAAATGTATATTATAAGGATAGGTTGGTAATATGGAAAATATAAAGACTAACAAGCGTAGAGATTTTATAATATTAAGTATAGCTTTTATGTTGATATTAATGATGGGGTCAGCATATGCGTTTTTTACTTACTCTAAAATAGGTTCTAATAGTTATGCTATAAATTTAAGAAATGCTTCTTTAATAATAAATTATACTCAAGGTACAAGAGTTATGAATTTAAATAGTGCCTATCCATTAAGTGATGGGTATGCAACAAGTAATTTAGATAAATTAAGTTATATTGATTTTGCTGTTTCAGGTAAACCTGTATCAGATGGAACAAACATGAATTATGAAATTTATTTAACTGAAAATGAAAATAATACATTAAATACTGATTATGTAAAACTTTACTTAACTGACGAAGAAGGAAATGTTATTGTTGAACCAACTTTATATTCAGCTTTAAATGCTACATCTTATGAAAAAAGTCCTAATGGTAAAGTACTTTATAGTGGTCTTGAAACTAGTGAATTTTCTAAAAATTATCGTTTATATATGTGGATAGATTCTAATTATTCTCAAAATGATGTAAGTCAAACATTTGGTTTTAAAGTTAACTTATATGCATATAGTGGAACAACAGATTTAGTTTATGAAAATTTAAATAGTGATATTAATGATTCTACTTGTAAACCAACAAAAGTTGGAGAAGATGGAACAATTTATTTAACAGGAACTAATAGTTGTGTTGATTTCAATTATGTAAATTATTCTAATAATTTATGGAGAGTAGTTGCTATTAATCCTGATAAGTCATTGAAATTAGTAACTGAAGAGCCAGTTACAACTTATAGTGGAGAAACTTCTACAACGAAAGAGAATGTCTATGATTATTTAAATACTGAATTTTCAAATACTTTAAATAATCGTCAAAGAATGTTAACAGCTACTAATACTAATGAAGAAGTAACTTTATTAACAACTAAAGAATATAACGAAATAAAAGGTGAGGAAGCTACAGAATCATATATAAATACTGATAATGATTGGTTATTAGCTTCTGATAATTCAACTGCTACGGTTAATAGTACGGGTGAAGTTATAGATAATTCTGAAAATGTTGGAATTCGTCCATCAATTAATTTAAAATCTGAAAGTCGAATTGTAAGTGGTGATGGTACAAAAGCCAACCCATATCAAATAGCATCTTAAAAAAATAAAAAAAGCATTTAGCTTTTTTATTTTTCGTTAAATTTTGTAAATGGAGAATAATCAGGTTTAATTTCAAATTTCATTAATTCTTTACTAATCGGATGTGGAAATACTAATTGATAAGCAAATAACCCTAAATTTTTATTTATATCATTTCCATATTTAGAATCTCCGTAAAGTGGAAAATTACGACTTTGAAATTGTAATCTTATTTGATGGTTTCGACCGGTTTTTAAATTTATTTTTAAAAGACTTAAATCTTCCTTTGAATTATATTTTAATAATTCATAACTAAGTTCAGCATATTTTCCATTTTCTTTTGTTGAAATAAAACTTTTCGTTCCTTTTTTTTCTAAATAATCTTTTAAAATTCCTGTTGCTGAAGGTTTTCCATGGACTACTGCTAAATAACTTTTTTGAAATTCATGATTTTTGATATTTTCTGATAAACGTTTAGCTGCTTTACTTGTTCTAGCAAAAACCATAATACCACTTGTTTCTTTATCAAGACGATGTACTAGTCCTAAATAAACATTGCCAGGTTTATGATATTTTTCTTTTAAATAACCTTTAATAATTGTTAACATATCATTGTTTCCTGTTATATCAGCTTGAGATAATATTCCTCTTGGTTTTAAAACAACTATTATATGATTATCTTCATATAAAATATTTAAATTATTCATATTCAATTATTCCTGTTATACCACATGGTAATATTAAATTATTATTAGTTATTTTAAGTCCAATTTCATAAGTTTCAATTTTTTTATATTCTTGCTTTTTTGTTAATTTTAAAATGTTTTCTAGAATGATAGGTGATAGACCCGAATAAGAATTAACCATTAAACAAATAGGAGTATCACTTAAGAGAGATTGACATAATTCAATTAAATTATATAAATCTTTTTCTAAATTCCAAACTTCACCATTAGCACCTTTACCATAACTAGGAGGGTCCATGATAATGATATCATATTTATTACCACGTCTAATTTCACGTTTTACAAATTTTACAACATCATCAACTAAAAAACGAATAGATTTGTCTTCTAAATTATTTAATTTTACATTTTCTTTAGCCCATTCAATCATACCTCGACTAGCATCAACGTGAACAACACTGGCATTTTCTTTTAGAAGGGCAATTGAAGCTCCACCGGTATAAGCAAAAAGATTTAAAGCTTTAACTGGTCTTTTAGCATTTTTAACTTTTTCTCTTAAAAAATTCCAATTTATAGCTTGTTCAGGAAATAGTCCAGTATGTTTAAAACCCATTAATTTTAAATTAAATTTTAAATCTTGATAAGAAACAGTCCAGGTTTTTAAATCTTTTTTTAGTTCCCAATAACCGCCACCTTTATTACTTCTATGGTAAATCGCATCAATTTTTTTCTTTTCTGTTAAATCATTATTCCAAATTATAGTAGGGTCAGGTCTTAATAAATAAACATTATTCCATCTTTCATATTTCATTCCATTTCCTGAATCAATTATTTCATAATCATTAAAATCGTCTACTACTTTTATCATTATTTATCCCTTTCAATTCAATTATTTTAATTCCTGCATCGATGTTTTGATTATTCCAAGTATCAAATAATTTGGTAATATTAAAATTATTAATATCTTCTTTAATTATATCATAAAAAGTATCTTTTAAACTTTTTTTATCGTCAGGAGATATTTCTAAGAAAGCTAATGTGATTAAGTATTCAATTATAATATTAAAATACTTTTCATTGTCTTTATAATCTTCTTCTTGATTAGCACTAAGAGATTTTATATGTGGTTCAAGATAATAAAGTAAATATTCATTGATAATAGAGGAGTAATCATAGTCTTCAAGATTTAAAATACTTTTTAAAGATTTTGAATAAAGATTTAGTTCAGTTGGAATATTAAAATTATTTGTACGTAAATCACTTAATCTTGAATTTAAAAAGACTAATAAATATTTTAACTTTAATAATCTTTTTCGATAATCTTCAAATTCAGAATTACTAATAGCTTTTTCAGTTAAATAAAGAAATATTTTTTCAATATCGTCATGAATTTGATTGGTTATATAAATTATAATATCGTGAGGTATTTCTTGAACATTAAAAATTTTACTTTCATAGATTTCCTCTAATTTTTCTTGTTCTTTTAAGGTAGATAAAATATTATAAATATGTTTTTTAATACAAGTAAGTCTATCAACATTCATTAGCATATGGTAATCGGTAAAATATGAAAAATATTTAGCTTGGTCAATATAGTCTATAAAATCGTCAATCAAACAAGCTGAATTTTGTAATTCTTTATATAAGTCTTTCTCAATTTCAATAAAAGTTTCTAATTTTTTTAAAGTTTTATTATAAAATTCAGTGTCTTTTTCATTATTTAATTCCATTGCATATAAACTTTCATATAGACTATAAATAGCAGTTGAAAGTTTTATAATTCTTTCGATTAAAGTTATTTGTTGTTTATTTAAAACGGTTACCATAAAATCACCCTTTGAATTCTGTATTATAACATATGGTAAGCTAATCTTCAATAAAAAATAAAAAAAATAAAAGAAATATAAATTCCTTTTAATTAGCTTTAAAATAATAAAAAAATAGGACTGCCACCCCCTGTGGACAGTCCCTTAAAAAGAATAAAAAGGGGTTGGCTAGTGTGATACTAGCGACCAATTCGCCTAATAACCGAATTGGTAGTTACTATAATAATTCAAGAGACTAAATTTGTCAAGCAAAAATTGAAAAAATTGAAAAATAAATGTAATTTTAAGTAATCTAAATAAATATTATCTAAAGTCTATTTTTATTTTATATGAAAAAAAAGAATTAATCTATTTTTGTTTCTTGATTAGTTCTTTTAATATCTAAAATTATTGGTAATATAATAGGTTTTCTACCAGTTAGTTCCATAATATAAGCACTTATGTTAGTACCTATAAAACTTTTTATATCTTGAAAATTTATATTACTTTCTTTTAACTTATTTGTAATTAAGAGACTAGCTTTAATTTCTAGCATTTTGATTAATTCTTCATTTTCATTTACTTGAATAAAACCTCTTGTTACAACATTTGGTTTATTAAGTAATTTCTTATCACGCATATCAATATTCATAACAATTACTAAGATACCATCACTTGCCATGATTTTACGGTCACGAATAACTTGAGCTTGAACTTCACCAACTCGATTTCCATCAATATAAACTTCTTCCATTTTTATTTTATCTGAAACGGTTATTTTATGATTATCTAAAGTTAGAGTATCACCATTATCTAAAATAAAAATATTTTCTTTAGGAATGCCACACATTTCTGCTAAATCAGCATGACTTTTTAACATACGATATTCACCATGGAATGGAAGCATATATTTTGGTTTTAATAAACGAATCATTAATTTAAGTTCTTCTTTATTAGCATGACCTGATGTATGAATATTGGAATTGGTTGTATTCGTGAAAACTTTAACACCTTGTAAATAAAGTTTATTAATTGTCCTTGAAATACTAAGACCATTTCCAGGAATTGGACTTGATGAAAATACAACAACATCATCTGGTCTTAATTTAATATGTTTATGTTCTAAATCAGCAATTCTTGATAAGGCAGCTAAAGGTTCTCCTTGACTACCTGTACATAAAATACAAATTTCTTTTGGTTTTAAAGTATTAGCTTCTTCAGGTGATATAAATAATTCTTTATGATTTATGTAACCACCTTTAATTGATATTTCAATATTAGATTCCATACTACGACCAAATATACAAATTTTTCGATTATGTTTATAACACGTTTCAACAATATGTTTTAATCTATAAATATTAGAAGCAAAAGTTGCAATTATAATTCTTGAGTTTGCTTCATCATCAAATATGTCATTTAAGGCTCTATCTACTGATGATTCACTATTTGATATACCATCATTTAAAGCATTAGTTGAATCACTTATTAAAATATCAACACCTTCTTCACCAATTCGAGCCATTTTATGTAAATCAGCCATTGGACCAATAGGGGTAAAATCAAATTTAAAGTCTCCAGTTGTAACAATTACTCCATTAGGTGTTTTAACTCTTATTCCATGAGAATCAGGAACTGAGTGAGTTGTTTGAAAGAAATCAACAGTAAAATGTTTAAATTTAATAACATCATCACTTTTATAAGTAAATAAATTATCAAAACGAATATTCTTATCAATTAACTTTAATTTAATAAGTTCTGCTGCTTGATTGGGAGCATAAATATTTTTAATATCAACATTTTGAATTAAAATAGGAATTGCTCCTATATGGTCTTCATGACCATGAGTTATAAAAAGAGCTTTTATTTTACTTTCATTTTCTTTTAAATATGTATAGTCAGGTATTGTATAATCAATTCCAAGCATGGTAAGTTCAGCAAAAGAAATACCAGCATCAATGATAATTATTTCATCATCATGCTCAATTGCATACATATTTTTTCCAATTTCACCTAATCCGCCTAAAATAACAAATCGAGTTTTATTAGACTCTGATTTCATTAAAAAATAATCCTCCTTCCTTTAAGTTTTAAGAACTAACTCTAACATTATACTAT
>CANQYO010000030.1 GCA_947628095.1 uncultured Bacilli bacterium
CACAAAAAGAAAGTATCTTCCTTATACTTTCTTATTAATTAAAACTTTTCTTTAAAATTACAATTCCACTTAAAGCACAAATAACTAAAACAATACTTACTCCAAGTAAATCATTTATTCCAGTTTTAGGTGTATCATCTTTTTCTGGTTCAATTGTTATAGGATTTTTAGCAGTAACTTCTTGACCATTAACACTTACATCACCAGAACCTAAATTTTTAACTGTAGTTCCTGGAGCTGCATTTTCGATTTCAAGATTTCCTTGTAATACTTCAATAGTTGCTTTTCCTTTTTTAGCTGCTTCATTTACAGCCTTTTCAGCAGTCTTTCCTACATAATAAGTTTTATCTCCACTAGATTCAATACTTACTTCTGTTTTTCCTGCTGTTACAAATTCTCTATCAAATGGAGCACTATATTCTCCTCCATCTACTGCAAAATCTTCTTTAGAATCTCCTAAAGAACTTAAAGATTCTTCAGCAGTTGCATTAAATATACCATCAGTTATAACTACTTTACTAACATCTTCATAACCACCAGTTGTTTTATTATCAACAACAACAGCTACTCCACCTGGTAATTGAACTGGAGTATCCCCTCCAGCATCACCTGTTGAAATTTCTCCTTCACCATTAGCAGTAATAACTCCTCCATTAATATTAATATCACCTTGACGAGCAACAATGCCAATAGCTCCAGTTATATTACCACCTTCAATTGTTAATGTTCCAGTTTGAGGATGATAAATGGCTGCATTTTCAGTTGATGTTAAATTTCCTCCTTTAATTAAAATAGTTGAATTTGTAGTTTTACTACCATTTCCAGCAACTGCAAAACCACTTGCTGTTATAGTTCCACCATTAATAGTTACTTTAGTATCTGTTCCTATTGCAGAAACAGCTGCATTATCTCCTTTTACAGTAGCTCCTTCATTTATAGTTAAACTAGAGCCAGTTGAACCTTGGGCACCAGCTTGAACAGCTGCTGATATTTTACTTTCAGTTGATACAACTCCTCCATTAAGTTCAATTATTGTTCCTGAAACATTTGGTGCAGTTCCAATTGCTGTAGAATTTTTAGAACTTACTGTTCCTCCGTTAACTGTTACTTTAGAACTAGCTGAATTAATATTAATTGTCATTATATTTGATTCATCATTAGCTACTACTTTTGCTCCATCGTTTACAACTAATTCTCCTTTATCACCAGCCCCTGAACCTACTTGAATAACTGCACTTTCATCACCAGTATTTGTAATAGTACCACCATTTAATATAGCTTTTCCTTTTTTTACAAATAATGCTATATCACTGTTTGAAATTGTACCATTTCCTTTAATAGTAACAGTTTTATCACCATCTATAGTAATAGTTGGATTACTTGTAGATGTGATATTTTGACCATTTAAATCTAAGGTTATACTTTTAGAAATAGTCATAGTTGAAGCATTACTTAATGGTTTTAAAATTTGTAAAGTATCATTATCATTTAATGCTCCTATTGCAGTACCTATGTCATCATAATAAGTTTTAGTATCTCCACGAATTATTACAGCAACATCATTACTTGGGTCTAAAGTAGGACCAGTTGCATTTACTGTTACACTTGGTAATACTAAAAGTGTAATTACTGCTAAAATTGTAAATAAAATTTTATTTTTCATATTCTTTTCCTTTCTCATTAAATATTTTAAAATTATTAATCAGTATTGTCAATATCTTCGCCTTTTTTTGATAAAAAGTTTACATTTTTTTAGCTTATTTTAATTTATAAAATTCTATTCCTTATTTAATAACCAATCTATTACATTAACTTTAGTTATTCCTTCATAATCACTTTCTAAATCCATGTCCATAGTTATTATATATTTTGGATAATGGTCTCCTGTTTTTTGCAAAGATTTCAATTCTCTTTCTAATACTTTTTCATCTCTAACTGACAATGATACTTGATAATATTTTAAACCATCTCTATTTTCAGCAACAAAATCTATTTCTAAATCATCAACTTTGCCAACATATACTTTATAGCCTCTTCTTAAAAGTTCTAAATAAACTATATTTTCTAATATATGTCCCATATCACTATCAGCCTTTTTACCTAATAAATAACTTCTTAATCCTTGGTCAACTATATAATATTTATAATCTCTTGCAAGTAAATTTTTCCCTTTTACATCAAATCTTTCTGCTTTATAAACTAAAAAACTTTCAATAAATGCTGATATATATTTTTCAACAGTATGATTACTTGTTTGCATACCTTTACTCGTCAATGTATCACTTATTTTTTTTGTTGATATTGGACTTCCTATAGAATCAAATATATATTTTAATACATTTTCTAACAACATTTTATCAGTTATATTATTTTTAGCTATTATATCCTTATAAACTACCGTAGTAAATATACCTTCTAAATACGTATCTAAATCATTAGGATTATCTTTAAGTATTGATATATTTCCAGGCATACCACCATTTTTCATGTAATCTAAAAAATATTCATAACGACTTTTTTCTAAATTATTAAATGCACTTAAATATTCTTTAAATGACAAAGGTAACATTTTAATTTCAATATATCTTCCTGATAACAAAGTAGCAAGTTCACCTGATAATAAATAAGCATTTGAACCAGTTATATATACATCAACATTCTTTTTAATATATAAACTATCTACTGCTTTTTGAAACATTGGAACATTTTGTACTTCATCTAAAAATACATAAAATTGTTTTTTAGAATCTAATTGCTTATTTACATAATCATATAGTTCTTTATAGCTTTCAAAATTATAATCAACATCCTCAAGATTTATCTTTATTATTTGATTATCTTTTATTCCAGTTTCTTTTAAATAATTTATAAATAATTCAAATAACGTAGACTTACCACATCTTCTTATCCCTGTAACAACTTTAATTAAATCTTTGTCTTTAAATCTTTTTAATAATTCAAGATATTCTGTTCTTTCTATCATCGTTAATCACCTCTTTTATAAGTATATATTAAAACTTTTTTAAAGTCAAGTTTTGGAAAAAAATTTCCAAAACTACTAAATTTCGACAAGTTTTGGAAATTATTGATTTCAATAATTTTTTAATACTTAAAAAAATATAAAACAAAATGCTTTATATTTTTAAAAAGCAATATGAAGTAAATCAATTAATAAACCTGTTATACTACCAATTAAATAAAGACTTAAAAGAACTAAAAAATTCTCTTTTTTATTTTTATTGACTTTAAATAAGACTAATAGTCCTAAACCGGCTCCTGTTAATAAGCCTCCAATCAACATACCTGATGTAATTACTCCATTTAAATAAAGTTCTGAAATTATTACACTAGCACAACAATTTGGTATTAAACCAACTAAACTAGCTAAAAAAGAACCAAATAAATTATTTTTTAGTAATATATTAGCTATTTTATCTTCACCTAAATAATATATTAAAGAATTCAAAAGAAAAGTTGTGATAAGAATAAAGAAACTTATTTTTAAAGTATGAATTAAACTAGATTTTAAAATACCATCTTCACAATGACAATCATCATTATCACAAATTGAAAAATCTTCCTCTTCTTTCTTTTTATATAATAAATCTATCAAATAACCAAAGATAATAGCAACTATTATCTTAGTTATTATAATAAAAGCAATTGTTTTAAAATTAGCACCTCCAGTTATTAATAAAGGTAACATTTCATCACTTGTTGATAAATATACAGCTATTAATGTACCAATCGTAATAACTCGGCTTGCAAATAAATTAGTTGCTAAAACTGAAAAACCACATTGAGGTACTATTCCTAAAATACTTCCAACTAAAGGACCAACTTTTTTATTTTTTAAAACATGGCTTTTCTTCTTTACTCCATGCTCTAAATATTCCATAAGTAAAAAAGCTAAAAATAAAAAAGGAATTATTTTAAGTAAATCTATTAAAGTATCTAAAATAACATCAGTCATTTTTATCACCACGCAAATATTATCATAGATTATAATTTTTTTCAAGTATCAATAAAAAATATTAAATTTGACAATATTCAACTTTTATTCCTAAAATTTCTATTTTTTCTTTTAATTTATTTATCTCCTCTAATGTTATTTCTTTAAATTCAGGCATTTTCATATTTAAAGATTCATACTTTTTTTCACCTAATCTATGTAATTTAAAAATTTGAACTAGTTGTGGTTTATATTTTTTTAAAAAATTTAATATCTTACTCACATTATCAACAGTGTAAGTATAATCAGGAACTAAAGGAATTCTAAAAATTACATTACAATTATTAGAAAATAATTTTTCTATATTTTTTTTATATAAACTTACATTAGTATTAATCTTATATGCATTTTTCTCATCAATTATTTTAAGGTCTACTATGAAAGTATCAACATATTTAATTGCAATATTAACTAATTCATCTGAAACTACTAAAGATGTTTCTACACATATATTAATCTTTTCTTTCTGAAGTTTTTGAAGTAATGGTTCAATTTTTTTAAATGGTAATAAGCCATCTCCTCCTGAAAAAGTAACTCCTCCACCATTTTCATAATATATCTTATCTTTTAAAATTTCTTTTTCTAAATCACTTAATGATATTTCGTACCCATAGTACTTTCTTTCATTACCATCAAAATATTCTTGAATATTAAAATTTATATTTTCTGGATTAGAACACCAAGGACATTTTAAATTACACCCTTTAAAAAATATTGTCGTTCTAATTCCAGGTCCATCATGTAATGAAAATCTTTGAATGCTTGATACTATAACTTTATCTTTCATCATTCTAAAATCACCTCATATCATATGATTTTAACATTATTTAATCATATTGTTATTTTTAAATTGCACCTTCATTTTTCAATGCTCTTTCAATTAAATAATCTTTATATTCATCAGGTAAATCTTTAAAATATGCACTAAATCCCCAAACTCTAACTACTAAATTTGGAAACTTATCTGGATTCTTTCGAGCTTCAATTAGTTTTTTACTGCTAACAACATTCATTTGCATTTCAAAAAAACCAACTTTAATACTTGCAATCAAAAAATCAATAAATTTATCAAAATTATCTTTTATAAAATTAGGAGTTACAAAAAAGTCAACCACATTTCCATTAAAACGATTGAAATTATAGTCAATTCTTGATGCAAAATTAACCAATTCTGTATAGCCATTAGACTTATCAGTTGAAATATGAACACTAAACGGTTCACCTATTTTTCTTCCATCAAAAGAAGCTGGAAAGTTTTTAGAATCACTTATATAATTTGGAGAACTTACTCCAAATTTGAATTTTCCATTTAATGAATTTCTTTTATTTTCTAATATTTTAGACGTATAACAAATTATTTTATTTGCTAAAGACACAACCATATCATTATCTTCACCATAACGTAAACCATTGGATTTTAATTTTTTCAATAGTTCATCATTATTTTTAAAATTTTCTTTTCTTATGTCATTAAATTTTTCAAATGACATTATATTTTTTTTAAAAATAAATTCATCAATATTTATCATTGAATTAACAACATTAGCAAGTCCTACTCCGGTAAGACCAAAATTGTTATATTTAGCTCCTCCTAAAGATATATCTTTACCATCTTTAACACAATTAGCTATACATAAAGATAATAAAGAATCTTTCTCAAAAGTTATTTCATTAATTTTTAATACTAGATTTTCAACAAATTTTTTTAAATACGTTTGATATTTATCTATTAAATCATCTAAATTATTAAATTTACTTAAATCTTCATTTTCTAATAAATCAATAAAAGGTTGCATAAAATTTAAAGAGCCTATATTATTTTGAGCTGATGACATACCTATTATATATGGTTCCCAACAAGCTGATGTGCCATAATTATAAGCAGCTTCTTTATCATAACCAAAATTAATTAATTTATCAATAATAACATCATCATTAGCAAATATAGGACATCCTATTCCGGTTAAAATACATTTTAATGACTCAGAAATTAACTCTTTTGGCATATATTTACTTGCTCTGACTAAAACTTTAGGGTCAGGTAACTTTAATTCTTCCATTAATTCTATGAATAAATATGTTAAATCATTGCATAAGTAATTATTATTAATATCTATTCCACCAACTTCAATAATTTGTCCTGTATCGCCCAATAAAACATTACTTTTAATTTTAAAATCTCTATGTAAAATTATTAAAAATTCTTTTAACAATTCTTTTGCCTTTTCCTTAGTTAGCAAACCATTTTTAATATCATAATCATAATAATCAATTAATATTTTATCTAATCTTCCTAATCCATTTAATCTATGATTTGTTTGCCATAATAACATATTAAAAAATAAAATTCTTTGAAGAGCATCCGTATAACTTTGAGCTTTACAATTTTTAATATTTTCCAAATTAGTAATAACATCATATTTTTTACTTATTTTTAATTTTTCAATAATTCTATCCAAATAAATTTCTATTCCATTTATTAATTCAAGTTCTTCCATATAAAAATCGTTATTTTTAGAAGATATTTTATTTTTTAATTCTTCTAATGAATTTTCTATGAAAAGTGAATAATCAATACAAAAATTTCCCATTACTTCATTTGGTGTTACTAAAACACTAAACATATCAATATTATAATAAAAATTTTCATTTTCTTTTAAATCTTTAATTTTTATATTTTTTACTAATTTAGAAAATCCAGTTTTATTTTTTGAGTTGGAATAAAATTTTGTTTTTTGAATAGTTTTTAAAATATTAATAAATTTATGATTATTATAAGTTTTATCACATATATATTTTATTCTTATCATACAAAAAATATTTTGCTTACCTATACATTTTTTGATAATTTTTTTAATTTTTTTTAACATTCTTTTTACCTTTCTTATTATTTTTTATTTTTCTTAAAAAATCATAAACGAATTTATCTTTAAGAAGTAATATCATTAAAGCATAAACTATAACTCCCGTAATAATTTGAATTATTGTAGACAACATAGTTGGTTTTAGAATAAATCCTAAAAAGAAAACAATTAAAAACATTACTACTCCACTTATTATGTTGACCCAAGAATTTTGATAGGCAATTTTAAGTGGAATTTCTTTATGAATATAAATCATTTGAACTATAAAAATTAATAATTCAGCTAAAACAGAAGCAACTATTGCTCCAAAGCTTTTAAAATATGGAATAAAAATCAAATTAAAACAAAAATTAAAAATTGCACCTATTATTACTGTTTTGGTAAAAATATTTTGCTTTTTAGTTGGAATTAAATATTGCATTCCCGAAACATTGTTTAACCCTATTGCCATAATCAAAGGAGCACCTACAATCAATAATATTTTTGATTTTTCAAAATCACTTCCTAAAAACCAAGGAACTAAATTGAAAGATATTGCCATTATTCCAAACATAATAGGTAATCCCAATAACCAAACTACATGAAATGTATTTTTTAAATATTCTTTTATTTTTTCTTGATTATTATTAGCAAAAGTATTAGAAATTCTTGGTATAATTACTGTTCCTAGTGAAGTAACAGCAGCTAGAGCAACCTTTATTATCTTTTGAGACTGTTCATAATTTCCAACTTCTGACATATCTTTTAAAATATAACCTATCATAGTTTTATCTAAAACAGTATAAACTTGTATAGCAATTTGGGGTGCAAATAAAGAAATTGTTGGTTTCAAATGTTTAAAAATTTGTAATTTTTTTATTTCAATTTTATCAATATAAGTTGGAAGATAAAACCATAAAGATAAATTGCCTAAAAGATTAGATATAGCATATATAAGAAAATAAATAAATAAATCATCTGTTTTCCTAACTAAAGTAAAAATTGCTATTAAACTTAAAAATCTTACAATAATTTGTCTTACTACAGTCTTCTTAAAATCTTCCATTCCCTGAAAAAACCAACTTATATCAAGAATGTTAGCAAATATTTCTAATAGCAATATTTTATAATAAAAAGAATATTCTCCTTTCATAGCAAATGTAAAGTAAAAGGTTAACATAGAAATACTTAAGGTTATAAAACGCATAATGACTATTTCGTAAAAAGCTTTACTTCTTTTCTTTCTGTCATCTTGAACATAAGCAATTTCTCTTTGTCCATACATTGCTACTCCTAATGAACCAAATAAAACAAAATAAGAAGCAATTGATAATGTATAACTATGAATTCCTATTGCCTCTGCTCCAAGAACTCTCGAAAGATAAGGAGTTGTAATTAATGGAATAATCATAATTACTATTTGATAAATTAAATTATATATATAATTTTTGGCTATACTTTTCTTGGCCACTATATTCACTTCCTCTAATCAAGTTCAGTATTATAACATGTCATAGCTGATTTTATAACATCATCCATATCATAATATTTATATTCTGCAAGTCTTCCTCCAAATATAACATTTTTTTCATTTTCTTCTAATTTTTTATATTTTAGAGCTAATTCTTCATTTTTAGAATCGTTTAATGTATAATACTTTTCCATTCCATCCTCATAATCACAAGGATATTCAAAAGTAATTACAGTTTTAGGACTTTCCATATCAAATTCAAAATGCTTATGTTCAATAACTCTTGTATATTCAACTTCATGTCCTGTATAATTGACAACAGCATTACCTTGATAATTAGTCTCATTTAATACTTTAGTATCAAATTTTAAACTTCTCCATTCTAATTTTCCTAAACAATAATTAAAATATTCATCTAAAGGACCTGTATATACAATTTTTGTAGCTATTTTTTTATATTTTTCTACATCATCAAAAAAGTTTGTATTTAGTTTTAATTCAATTCCATCTAACATTTTTTCAACTAATTTAGTATAACCACCTATTGGTATACCTTGATATTTATCATTGAAATAATTATTATCATATATTAATCTAACCGGTAATCTTTTTATTATAAAAGCCGGTAAATCTTTACAATCTCTATTCCATTGCTTTTCAGTATAACCCTTAATTAATTTTTCATATATTGTTCTTCCTACTAAAGAAATTGCTTGTTCTTCTAAATTTTGTGGTTCTTTTCCTGCCATTTCTTTTTTTTCTTCATTAATATGTCTTAAGGCATCAGTTGGAGTAAATACATCATTCCATATTTTAGAAAATGTATTCATATTAAAAGGCATATTATAAATTTCATCACCTATACGAGCCATTGGAGAATTGGTATATCTATTAAATTCCACAAATGAGTTTACATAATCCCATACATCTTTATAATCAGTATGAAAAATATGAGCCCCATATTTATGAACATTAATACCCTCAATATTTTCAGTATAAATATTACCACCTATGTGATTTCTTTTTTCAATAACTAAAACTTTTTTGCCATCTTTTTTAGCTAAGTTTGCAAATGTTGCTCCAAATAAACCTGAACCAACTATTAAATAATCATATTTCATAAATTTCACCTTAATTCTTATATTTCACATTAATATCAAACCTATTTTTAAAAGCTTTATAATCATATTTTCTAAAAATAAAAGCTAAAATTCCTTTATGAATTACACTAAATTTTTTAAATCTATTTTTACATTTTGGACTGAATAAAATCTTAAAAGACTCAATTTGATTTTTCATTAAAGCATAAGTCATTCCTAAAAATCCAAAATATTCTTTTTTATTTATTAAATTATTTCTAACCATATAAAAATATAAATTTATTCGATTTGGATTATTTTCTTCAAATAATGTTATTTCTTTGGAAACTTCTCTTTTATGAATTGCAACACTTTTACCTATAAAATAAGCATTACCATAATATTTATTAAGTCTTAAAGTATATTCTGAATCATCACCCCAGATAAAATAATCTTTTATAGGATAGCCACATTTTTCTATTGCTTTCGTATTAATTAAAAGAGAAACAAAAGTTGCCTGTTTTATTTTTACAATTCCCTTATCTAAATATTTATAGCAATCAGAATAATAATTGTTTTCTGAATCAGTATTTAAACCCGGAAGATTCATTGGTTCACCATGTGGTCCGTTTATCATACTAGCTAAAAAAGATATTTTTTCATTTTTCAAAATTTTAAATGACTTGACTAATTCTTCTAAACAATCTTTGGTAGGAATTGTATCATCATCCATAATCCAAACCCAATCACATTTATCTTGATAAGCAAGTTTCATTCCAGAGTAAAAACCTCCGGACCCACCAATATTTTTTTCAAGTTTTGTATATTCAACTATTCTATTATCAAGTATTTTCTTCTCTTTTAATAATTCGTAAGTTCCATCATTACTATTATTATCAATAATAAGCAACTTATTAACAGATAAAGTTTGATTTAAAATAGCATCAACACATTCCATTAATAATTCTTTTCGATTGTAAGTTACAACAACAGCATTAATTCTCATTTTTCCTCCAAATTAAAAGTATATTAATTAAAACATTACTATAATAATTATAGCAAATTATTTTATATTTTAATAGTAATTTATTAAAGATTATAAAAATCAGTTCAAATTGAACTGATTTTTATGATTAAATTATTTATTAAGTATATCATTAACTAAATCAAGGTATTCTTCTGCATTTCTATTCCAATTTAATTCTTTAGCTTTGTTAATTGCATTCTCTCGTATTTTATCATTATCAAATTTATTAGAAAATATATCAATGATTATTTTAGCTATTTTTTCACTATTAGGATTACATAAAAAACCATTAACTTCATTTTCAATAAAACCATCTATTCCTTCATTGATAGTTCCTATTGGAATACATCCATTATACATTGCTTCAGGGTAAACTATTCCAAATCCTTCGTTAACACTCGGTAAAACAAAAATCGAACTATTAGCAAAATATTGATATACTAAATCATTATTAATTTGTCCTAAAAAAGCGACATCATTATTCAATGATAAATCTGCAACCAATTTTTTTAAATTATCATATTCCACACCTTCACCGATTATATTTAATTTAGCATCTTTATATTTCTTTTTAACAATTGAAAAAGCCTTAATTGTTAAATCAAAATTTTTTCTTTTTACTAAGGTGCCAACTGAAATTATATTAAAATTATTACTTCTTTCAAATTTTTTTTGATAATAATTAATTCCATTAAAAATTACTCGATAATTAGTAATATTCAAATTATTTAAGTCTTTTCCAAATTTTTGACTAACAACAACATAACTATCAATAATATTAGCTGTTTTTTTAATATCCTTAATTCCATTCTCAAATGTTAAATTTTTAAAAAAATTAGTTCCATGTAAAGTTAATAAAGTAGGAACATTATATTTTTGTTTTAATTTTCTAGCAACATAACCTTCAATTTTAAACATATGTGCATCAACAAAATAAACATCATTATTTTTAAATATTTTTTTTATTTTTCTTTTAGCAAAGTAATAATAGCTCATTCCATTTAAATTAATCTTAGATTTATATAAAAGATTTGAAAAACCTAAACGCTTAAAAAAATGAACTTCTACTCCATCTATGATTTTAATTCCTTTAGTCTTACCTTTAACAATATTCCAATATTTACGAGAAAATTTAATTGTTACAGGAGCTAAAACGATTACTTTATAACCTTTTTTAACCAAAGCTTTGGCATGATTATGAACAAAAACACAATATGGCGATTTATCTCGTATAACGTGAGTTAAAACTAATATAGTTTTTTTATTATTTTTTTTCATATACTTAAATATTCCTTTTATTATAATTTATCAATAATTTCTACTATTTTCTCACTTGCATTACCTATTCCATAATAATTAATTTTATTATCATCTATAATTTTAGCATTAATAACTTTAGTAATTAAATCATCATAATCAGCTTTTGCTAAAATATTATAACCATTTTTTAATGTTTCAACCCATTCTGTTTGTTCTCGAACAGTAATACATGGAACATCTAGAATATAACATTCTTTTTGTAAACCACCACTATCTGTAATAACTTTTTTACTATTTTTAGTTAAATACAACATTGTTAGATAATCAACACCCTGAACAAAATAAATATTTTGATAATTATATTTAAAATTTAATCTATCTATAATTTTTTTAATTCGTGGATGAACTGGGAAAATAACAGGTAAATCTAAATTTTCAAATACTTTTAAAATTATTTCTAAATTATTATCATTTTCAGTATTTTCTGCACGGTGAATCGTAGCTAAATACCAATTTTTAATATTTTTCTTTTCATAAATTGGTTCTAACTTGATATTATTTAAATTTATTTTAGAATCAGCAAGTTTAGAAAAATGTAAAACTGAATCGCACATTACATCACCTACATTATAAACTTTATTTGTTATTCCCTCTTTTTGTAAATTTTTAACGGCAGTTTCAGTTGGACAAAATAAAACTTCAGAAATATGGTCAGTTAAAACTCTATTTTGCTCTTCTGGCATTTTTCTATTATAAGACCTTAACCCTGCTTCAATATGAATAACAGGAATTAATAACTTTGAAGAAGCAAGAGCTCCTGCTAAAGTAGAATTTGTATCACCATAAACCAAAACATAATCTGGTTTTTCTTTTTCTAATATTTTCTCAATTTCAATCATCATATTACCAGTTTGAAAAGCATGACTTCCTGAACCAATTCCCAAATTATAATCTGGTTTTGGAATTTCTAATTGTGTAAAAAATATATCTGACATATTTTTATCGTAATGCTGTCCAGTATGAATAATAATTTCTTTATTATTTTTTCGCAATTTTTCAGATACTACGCTTGCTTTTATAAATTGTGGTCTTGCTCCTAATATGGTTACTATTTTTTTCATAATAAAATCCTCCTTATTTTTTTAATTATCAAAAATTTATTTATTTTTAGATTTATTTATTTTTTTAAAGTTTGAAATCTTAGCATTAAAAGAAATAGCTATTAAAATGCATAATATTGAAAATAATAAACTATTATTATAAATTGCAAGTGTAATCATATATATAAAACTTGATAATACTAAAGACCCATATAATCCATAATCAAAACTACTTTTTTTAATTATAGAAACAATTGGTAGTATAAATAAAGAAATATATGCTAATATACCCAGGATACCATAATTAAAAAATATTTTTAGCCATTCATTATCAAAAAAATCAAAATGTTTTTCTTTTAATTTATCAGGTCCATTACCAATTAAAAATGTTAATTCTTTAATTTCTTTTTGACTTGAAATATTTTCTTCGGTATCATCTATAATTGCTTCATTATCATCACTATCATTTAAACTATCAAAAAAATCTTTATTTTTATCAAGTCTTTCTTGCCAACTTACCTGATTATTTATATTTAAAATTGTCTTAATTCTCCAACTATAAATATCGGGTAATGAAAAAAACAATATTATCTGCAATAGTAAAATTAAAAATCCATATTTAAAAGTATTAAGAATACCCACTTTAGTAAATTTAAAATAATGAAATATTATTAACATTCCTGAACCTAATATTAAAGATAAATAAGAAGTTCTAGAAGAAGCTAAGTAAACACCAAAAGTAAACATTAAATATAGAATTAAATATAAATATTTATTACTTTTAATATTTAAATATAGCATATATATTGCTCCAAATGACATATACATTCCAAATTCATTAGGATTACCAATCAAAGCTACTGCTCTTGGATACTTATAACCATTAACTAACGTATCAAATTGTGTAGGTGCAATGAATTTAACATATAGTTCATTTAAACCAAAAATATTATGAAATTGCAAAAATGCAATTATAAAATTAAATAATAAAATGCAAATAAAAGAAATATTAAAGTATTTAAATGACTTTTTATCTGATAACAATATATAATAATTTGTTAGAATTGTATAATATTCAATTACTCTTAAAATTTCAAAAAAATTACTTAATATAATTTTTTTATCAAATATGGCATTTATACAAGTTGAAAAACTAATAGTTACAAATAAAATGAAAAAACCTATACTTATGTATTTAAAAACTTTGTTTTTGAATATATCTTTATTAATTCTTTTTTTTAAAATTAAATATATATATATAATGATGGAAAATAAAAATAAAATTTTTGAATATGATAATCCTAAGTAATTTAAATTATATGGAAGTAACAAAATTAAAAGATTATATAAAACAATAATTAAATTGTTCAAAATAACTCAACTCCTTAATTATTTTTGCTATATTATTGAACAATTTATTCAATAACATTTCACAATACTATTATTTGACATTTTTTTATTAATCTTCAAAAATAACTAATTTACTTTTAAAAATATCTATAATATTTTATCATATAAATAAATATAATAAATATAATTAATATTAATTCTTTTAAAAATATGTCAAAAAATGCAAAATTAAATATTTATTAGTAATTAGCAATTTTACTTACAAAAATTTTTTATATTTTTTCTAAATCAGAATATAAATTGTATAATTTTTTTTCTAAAATATTCCAATTATACTTTTTTTCTATTAATTCTCTACCATTTTTAGCCATTTTTAATGCTTCTTTGGGATTTTTAATAAGATAAATTATTGCATTTCTTATTTCATTAATATCATAAGGATTAACACTAATTCCAAATTGTTTTTTTGCATTTATTTTTGTAAACACTTCAAAATCAGTGAAAATAACTGGCAATTCATTCATCATATATTCAAAAATTTTAGTGTTCCCTAAACTGCCTTTTTTAAAATTCATATTAGGTCTATAAGAACAAAGTGCTATTCCAATATCAGATTTTTGATATAATTTAATAACTTCTTCAAACTTTAATTTTCCTAAAAAATTTGTTTTTTTAAATCCATTTATATTTTTTAAACTCTCATAATAACTTAATGAGTAGTTTCCAGCTATATCATATCTAATATTTTTGATAGAAGAAATAGCTTCAATTACTTTATCATGATTCCAAGTTTTATCAATTCCACCTGCAAAACAAATTACCTTTTTGTCATGTTTTACTTTTTTTATATTAGAATTTAATATTGGAAAATTTTCTATAACTAAAGTTTTCTTATTATAGGGAATTAATTTATCTCTAATCTGACCGGCTGCACAAATTATATAATCTAATTTAGGTAAAATTTTCTTTTCTTTTTGAATATAAATTTTTAATAATATTTTTCTAAAAAAAGACGGAATCCATTCACGTTCTAAAAAAAGCATTTCATAATCTTCATGTGAATCAAAAATTACTTTTTTTCCACATTTTTTGAAAAAATATGCTAAATTTAAAAGTTCAGCTTCATGAAAACAATATATATCTGCATCAACTTTTAAACATATTTTCTTTAGATATTTTGGTATTATAAAAAATCTTTCAAAGTGGTTTTTAGCTTTTTTATGAGTTGAAAAAATTTTAACATTATTGACAATTTCATCTTTTCCTTCATCAGAACAAGCTAAGTAACAATCATATTTTTTAGCAAGAGAAGTTAATTGTTTTAAAAAAATTCTTCCATCATATCGATTATGTGAACTTGTAACGTGACATACTTTCATCTTTTTCACCTCTAACTACAAATTTATTTAAATTTTTTTATTGCCTATTTTTCTATATTTTATACCATCAATTAATCTTTTTATATCTAATTTAAATCGTTCTTTAGGATTTCTTTTATAATATCTTGTATGAATTAATAGCAAAACCTTCTTGGCTTTTTTTGAAATTGCTAAATAAGGGTCTTCCTTGAAAAATTTAGGATACATTGTATCACTTGTTCTAAAATCAACATAATCATCAACATCATAAGCTTCAATTAAATTTAACTTTTTTCTTAACTTTTCATCATAAATTATTTTATTAGTAATTCCTAATTTACGATTAATAAAATCACCATGAGATGCAATTGAATAAATTTTAAAATTATATATTTTTTCAAGCCCTTGTATATTATTTATAAACAAAGATTGAATGTTAGATATATTTTTTTTAATATCTTCTTCCGTAAATATTTTATTTTGTTTTACAAAAGTAGCAAGTTCTTCATAATGATAGCCTACTTCACTTCCATAATCTAATATTTCTTTGACTAAATCGGCGTGAAATGTTTCTAATCTGAAATAATACGTTGCTTTTATATTTAGTTTTTTCTCGATTAGAAACATTTCACGCGCAATATTAACGTCCGTATCAATATCATGGCGAATAAAGATACATTTTTTATTGTTATCTATTTCTTTTTTGTAATCTTTTATCATTAAAAATTTATATTTATTATTTTGAAAAGTTGTTAACAACTTTTCATACACAGCTATTCGGCTGGGCATGAAA
>CANQYO010000031.1 GCA_947628095.1 uncultured Bacilli bacterium
TGAAAAGTTGTTAACAACTTTTCATACACAGCTATTCGGCTGGGCATGAAATAATCATTGTAAATTCGATTTTTCATCTTTATATATCCACCTGACTTTATAAGGTTTGAAAGCATTACGCTTTTTATATAACTTTAATCCATCCTTGGCTCCAAAATACGTATCATACATTAAGTATGTAGGTGTAGTGTCTTTTATTTTATTATTTTTTTCAATTAAAGATACAACCAAATCATGCATAGCCAAATACATAATATTATCTTTAAGATATTCAGAATGACCCAATATTCTACTTACAACATAAAGATTTGGTGTACAATTTAATCGAATATAACCTACTAATTTATTTTCTTCTGTGAATACTCCAAAATAAGAAACAGCATCACAAGGTTCTTCCTTAGGAACTTTTTCTAAATAACTCTTGCTCATATTTCTACCTTGTCTAACAGGAGCAGATGTATTAATTTCATACATTTCATCTAAATGTTCATTTTTTATAAAATAATCTGTATGATATCCTAGTTTTCTACATCTATTACTATAATATTTGACACTATTCTTACCTGATACTTGAGATTCATATTCTTCAACCGTTCTAGGAATTTCAAATAGCATAACACCAATCGTTTTATTTTTAAATATTTTATATTTTGGATGACGTTTAGTAAAATATTTATATAAATTTTTTATTTCTAAAGTTGAATCTCTATCAATTATTTCAATTTTAACTTTTGGTAATTTTAAAATCTCTTTAATAATTTTTAATTTGTTATGCATATTTCCTCCTATTATAATAGTTCAATATTCTTACGATTTTTAATATTTTTCATTGCATTTCTAGTATCAAAGATAGCTTTAGCATTTTTACTAATCATTTCATAATCTATATTAGTATGAGCACATGTAATGAAAATTAAATCATAACTAGCAATAATTTTCTCGTCAATTTTTGCAATTCCTTTATGAACTTTGCCTTTATATTTATATTCTGGAATATACGAATCATAAAAATCAACTTCAGCTTTATCTTCTTGTAAACATTCAATTACTCTTAAAGCTGGTGATTCACGATAATCATCTATATCATTTTTATAAGCAACTCCAAGAACTAAGATTTTAGCTCCATTCATAGGTATTTTCAAATCATTTAAAACCTTCTCTGCTCTTTCACAACAATATTCAGGCATACGGTCATTAATGATACCAGAAGCTTGAATTAAAGAAGTATGAAAGCCATATTCTCTAGCTTTCCAATCTAAATAATAAGGGTCAAGTGGTATACAATGTCCTCCTAGACCTGGTCCTGGATAAAATGCTTGAAAACCATAAGGTTTAGTTTTAGCAGCATCTACAACTTCCCAAAGACTAATTTTCATTTTGTTACATAGCATAGCAAGTTCATTTATTAAACCAATATTAATATTACGATAAGTATTTTCAAGAATTTTTTCCATTTCAGCAACGGCTGGTGATGATACTTCATAAATTTCAGCACCTAAAACACTACGATACATTTTTGCAATAACCTCAGTTGCATCTTTACCTATTGCTCCTACAACCTTTGGAGTATTTTTAGTTTTATAGTATAAATTTCCTGGGTCAACACGTTCTGGTGAAAAGCCTAAATAAAAATCTTTACCACACTTTAAATTAGACCCTTTTTCAAGAATAGGTTTAATTAATTCTTCAGTTGTTCCAGGATAAGTAGTACTTTCTAAAACTACCATTGTATCTTTAGATAAATATTTTGAAATACTAATAGCACTTGATTCAACATAACTAATATCAGGTTCTTGATGCATATCAAGTGGAGTTGGAACACAAATAGCTATAAAATCAACATTTTTAATTTTAGAAAAATCAGTTGTTGCTTCTAACATATTTTTATCAACTAATTCTTTTAAATCAGAATCTACAACATCTCCAATATAATTAATACCTTTATTTACTAAATTTACTTTTTCTTCTTGCACATCAAAACCAATGGTTTTAAATCCTGCTTTAGCTTTTTCAACAGCAAGTGGTAATCCAACATACCCTAGTCCAACAACTCCTACTATTATTTCTTTATTTGCTATTTTTTCAAGTAATTTTTCTTTCATTTTATTTAACTCTCCTTACTTCATTATCAACAAGTTCATATTCTTTATGACACTTTGAACATTTGTATTTATTATTTTTAAAATGCATTTTTTCTGAACATTCACATACATAGTATTTAACTCGAGCTGGATTGCCAACAACTAAAGCATAATTGGGTACATCATGTGTCACAACACTACCAGCTCCAACAAAAGCATATGAACCAATGGTATGTCCACAAACTATAGTTGCATTAGCTCCAATAGAAGCACCTCTTTTTATTATAGTATTTTTATATTCATCACGTCTTACAATGAAACTTCGAGGATTAATTACATTGGTAAAGACACAAGAAGGTCCTAAAAACACATCATCTTCTACGATAACTCCTGTATAAACTGAAACATTATTTTGAATTTTAACATTGTTTCCTATTCTTACATCTGGTGAAATAACAACATTTTGACCAATATTACAATTATCACCAATTGTAGAATTTTCCATAATGTGAGAAAAATGCCAAATTTTAGTACCTTTTCCTATTTTAGTATTTGAATCTACATAACTAGATTCATGGACAAAGTAATCATTCACTCTTAAACTCCTCCAATGCCTTTATAATATGATTACAAATATCTGTTACGACTTCTCCATTTAAATATGGATGCATTGGTAAACTTAAAACACATTTACTGAAATTTTCAGATACTTCTAAATCTTCTAAATTAAATTTATAAGCTTTATAAACTGTTTGTTTATGTAATGGCTTAGGATAATATATATTAGTTGGTATTCCTTCTTTTTGTAAATAATTTTTTATATAATCTCTTTCTTCTTCATTTTCTAAAAGAATTGTATATTGAGCATAACTTGATGTATAGTTATGTTCAATAAATGGAGTTTTAACATAATTTTTTAATTTTTCAGTATACATATTTGCAAACTTTTGTCTATCTAAAAGTTCATAATCTTCAAAAGCTTTTAATTTAGGTAATAAAATTGCAGCTTGCAATGTATCTAATCTTGAATTAAGACCAATTCTAACGTTATCATATTTAAATTCACCCTTGCCATGAACACGATAAGATAAAATTAATTCATAAAGTTCTTTATCATCAGTAAATAAAGCTCCTCCATCACCATAACAACCAAGAGGTTTAGCTGGGAAAAAAGAAGTTGTTGCAATATCACCAAAAGAACAAGCTTTTTTATTGTCAATTGAACCTCCAAATCCTTGAGCTCCATCTTCAATTAAAAATAAATTATATTTATTAGTAATTTCTTTTATTTTTTTATAATCAGCTGGAAGTCCAAACAAATCAACAGCTATAACACCTCGAGGTGTTAATTTTTTTTCTTCAATTACTTTTTTTATTGCTTTTTCTAGTTTTTCAGGATTCATATTGAAAGTTCTTTCATCACTATCAATAAAAATTGGGGTGGCTCCTAAAATAGAAACAACTTCGGCTGTTGAAAAGAAAGTATAACTTGGAACAAAAATAGCATCATTAGGTTTAACATTGTAACACATTAAGGCAATTTGTAAAGCATCTGTTCCATTAGCACAAGTAATGGCATATTTAACACCTACATAATCAGCTAATTTTTTTTCTAATTCTTTGACAAATCCTCCCATTATATAATCACCGTTTTCAAGAACAGTTTTTATATTTTTATCTATATCTTTTTTTAAAACTTTATATTGTTCTTTTAAATCTATAAATTCCATATTAACTCCTTAAAATAATCCTTTAAAATCTGTTGTTTTAATATTTTCTGGAAGAGGAAATTTAATTGGCTTATGCTCTTTTTTAGATTCATAAATACCTAAAACAAGTTCTAAAGCACGATAACCATCTTCAGCTGAAACATATGGCTCTCGATTATTTTCTATAGCTTCAATCATATCTTTATATAAAGGTGTATGTCCAAGCCCATAAACATTTTTATGAACTTCACTATTTTCTTTTATAACACTTTCTTCATCTTCTCCATCAAAACGCCATACTTCAAGTTTATTAACTGAACTACCTCCAGCTTTAACTGTTCCTTTTTCACCAAAGATATATAATGTTTCTTCTAAGTTTTTAGGAAAAATATTAGTTGTTCCTTCTATAGTTCCATAACTACCATTTTTAAATTTAACAAGAGCAATTCCTAAATCTTCTGCATCTATATAATCATGATTTAACTTATCTGTATATGCAAATACTTCATCAACTTCTCCACCCATCATCCAACGTAATAAATCGATATTGTGAATACATTGATTCATTAAAGCTCCACCATCTTGTTCCCAAGTACCTCTCCAAGGAGCTTGCTTATAGTAATCAATACCACGATTCCATCTAATATTAGCATTAGCATTAAAAATTTTACCAAATTTATCTGCCTCAACTGCTGAACGAATTTTTTGAATTGCTTTATTAAATCTATTTTGATGACATGCACAAACTTTAACTTTATATTCTTTTGATAAATTAATTATTTCTCTTGCATCTTGTAAAGATAAAGAAATTGGCTTTTCAATAATTACATTAACTCCCATTCTAATACAATCTTTAGCTATTCTTGCATGTTCTCCACTTTCTGTTGCTATAGCAACTAATGTAGGATGTTCTCTTTCTATCATTTCTTTATAATCAGAATAAAAAGGAACATTTACTACTTCTTTAAATATTTCTTTTTTCTCTTTTACTCGAGCTTCAATTAAATCACATAATCCAACAATTTCAAGGTTATTATTTAAGGCTGCTTGAATATGATTTACAGATATTCTACCACAACCTATAAGTGCATATTTCATCTGTAATACTCCTTTTTTATTAATGAAATTTTAAATACTTTATATTTAATAAATATAAATCTGATAATATTTTAGCATATTTGAACTAAATTAACTACTATTTTGACTAATTTTACAATAAATTCATAAAAAATTGCTATCTTCTTTTGAAAAATAGCAATATTAAAATTAATTTTCAGTATCTACAGTTGTATCATTCGTGTCTTTTGTGTTACTTTCTACAGAAGGTGTAGAACTTGATGTATTAGTATCAGTTTTTTCATTTGAAACAACATTATCTTTATTCTCACTCGATGAATTATTATTTGTACTATTATTACTATTGCTATTATTATTCGTGTTTGTATTAGAATTTGCATTTGTTGATTGATTTTTAGTTGTTGTAGTAGTAGTTTTAGAAGATGCAGGTTTTGAAGTAGTTGGAGTACTAATATTGCCATTACTTTCTTCATAACTACTATCTAGTATTATTCCATTTTTAACATCTTCTAATGTCTTTTTAGCTGTCTCGATTGTCTCTTCTTTTGGAATCATAACATATAGTTTTTGATATGGATAGGTATAAGTATAATCATTTCCATCACTTCCATCTAAACTAATTGAAGTTATATTCCAACTTGGCATTTTATCAAGTTGCATTTTAACAATTTCAGTTATTTCATCAGTTGACATATTGGTTACAAATGAACCTTCAAGTGATGATAAAATAGATGTATATTTAGTAAGAATTGAAGGGCTTATGGCCTTTTTAATAATTGCTTGAATCATTGCCTGTTGATTTTCTCCTCTTACTCTATCTCCTTCTTGAAAAGCTTTTCTTGTTCGAACAAATTCTAAAGCTTGTTCACCATTTACGTGATTATATCCTTTTTTATAATGAAAATATAAACCTAAACTCGTGAATGAATATTTAGAATAAACATCTACTCCACCTAAAGTATCAACTAGCTTGGTTAAAGCATTATAATTAACTTTAGCATAATAGTTAATTTCTATATCAAGTAAAGATTCTATTGTTTTTAAACTTTCTTCTATTCCATATAAACCAGCATGTGTTAATTTATCTTTTTGATTATAATCAGGAAGTGTAACGTAATAATCTCTTGGAATATTTACCATTAATATTTGATTAGTACGTGGATTAACACTCACTAAAATATTAACATCACTTCTAGTAATTGAAGAAACAGAATTATATGTATCAATTCCTGATATATATATATTAAACGTTTCTTTAGTTACATTAGCTTTTTTAGTATAATCTTTAGTTTTTTCAGTTATTGAAAATTTATATATTATCCGATGTTTATCTTCAAAGTCTTCGTTTTCTTCAACTAATCCATCATAATATGTATCTAAAACCATAAAGGATTGAATATTTTCATCATCTAAATCCTTTAACATGATAGTATAATCTTTATAAAGCTCTTTTTGATATGCAACAGCATCATACAATTTATCAACTGCACTATCAATATTTCCTTGTTCTAAATAACCAATCTTAGCTTTATCTAAATCTTTTATTTCTTGATATTTAGAATTTTTTAATACAACAACTGAATAATTTTTAGTTTCATAATTATATTCACTTGTAAATGCATCAATAAAATTATACGTTTTATTTAAATAGAAAAATAAACAACCAAGTAATATAATAAGTAAAATAATTATAATTGATAAAGTAATTTTTGTTTTCTTCTTGGCTTTTTTCCGAAACAAAAACAACAACAATAACAATGGTATTCCTATAATTAATAAAAAGTAAACAATTAAAAATTTACTTGGTAAAATATCAAATTTTAAAATTAAATATGTATTTAATCCTACAACTACTAACAAAATAATTGTTAATATTAAAAGAAATATATTGAATTTCTTAATTTTCATTTTTGATTTATTTTTATTTTTTTTCATATTAACTCCTAATTTATTTTATTTGCATAATTAACATTATATACTAATATTAGAAATATTGCAAACCGAAAAAAGATTATATTATAAAATATTCAATAATAACAAGAAAATATTTTAGTTAATAAAAAAGATTAATCTTTTTTTTAGATTAATCTCTATTGTTTTTTTCACGCTTACGAGCATTTTTTATACCAGCTTTTTTTGCCTCACGACGTCTAACTCCTGGTTTATCATATGCTTCTCTTTTTTTGAATTCAGAAGGGATTCCATCTCGAGCAACTTTTTGTTTAAATTTTCTTAAAGCCCCGTCTAGATTACCATTTCTAACAGCAACATGAGTCATTCATTCTCCCTCCCTTCATTTCTAAATCAAATAGATTATATCAAACATAATTTAAAAATTCAACAAAATTCGGCATTTTTTTCTAAAATATTATATGTTTTTTATAAAAAATTGAAACATTATTTATAAATTTCTTAAAACAAGTTCAAATAACCCCCTAAGAAATGTTCCATAATACCTTCCTATTTGAAATAATAACTCAATTATTTCTTTTAAAATTAAACATATAAATGGCATAAAAAGTATTAATAACAAATACTCAATAAGTTTTTTATTATTTTTTAAAATTTGCATAAATTATTACTTTGTATTCTTCTAATAGCTCCTCCTAATGCTTGTCCTATTCCATAGATAGTTTTAATTAAATCAGTAACAGCACTAATTAAAGAACCCGTTATTGAAACTCCTCCACCTATAATCATTTTCATATTTTCTTTATCTAAATTTTCCATATTTCCTCCTATTTATTATCACAACAACCAATTGGTCTTACAAAACCATCAACTATTCCAGCAATTAAAGTTATAAGTGCTGAAATGCCTACCACAACAAACGCTGAAACTCCCCCACCTTTTATTCTTTTTGTCTCTTCTTTATTTAATTCAATCATAAATCTCCTTTCACTTTTCTTATAATAAATTCTAATAAATTTTCTTCTTTTACTATGAATTTAACTTTAATACTTCGACTATCTAAAAAAAATTTATTTAATTCTAATTTAACTGTATACATGATGTTTTCTTGATAAATATCTAATACTTTATAATTTATCTTTTCATTTTCAATTAAAAGCTTACTATTTAAAATTAAATTAGTGTCATCTTTTGTTAAATTAGAGATTACTAAATCTTGATTATCCTTAACAATACCTTTATATGTTAACGTTGTATAATTTTTTAAAAATAACATTAATAAAAGAAGAATTGTCAAAATACTTATAGTTATAAAAATATACAAAAATTGATAAAAAAGATAATGCCTTTTAAATTTGTCTAAAAAACTAGTATTCATAAATCTCTCCTTTTTTAACTAAAATAATTTTTTGATATAAATCTTGATTGTTAAATCGATGACTTATTACAATAACTGTTTTTTCTTTTAAATAATTTAAAACTTTTTCTAAAATTACTCTTTCATTCTTTATATCTAAAGCATTAAAAGATTCATCAAAAATATAGATGTCACTTTTTTTAAGTAAAGCTCTTGCTAATAAAATTCTTTGTCTTTCGCCCCCAGATAAATTATTAGCATTTTCAAATAAAAGCATATTATCTTTTAAAATACTTCGAGATAATATCTCATCAACCCCAGTTAATTCAATTATTTTTAAATATTCTTCATATGCTATATCATAATTTAAAACAATATTATTATAAATTGTATCAGTAAAAATAGTTTCATCTTGAGATAAATAGGTTATTCTTTTTCTAATTTCTTTTAAATTATAATCATAAAGTTTTCTATCATCTATAAAGATATTTCCTTCATAGTTTTCAATATATCTGGCAATTATTTTCATAAGAGTGCTTTTACCACCACCACTTATACCGTATAAAAGCACATGTTCTTTAGATTTTATTTCTAATTCTTTACAATTTAAAATATCATTTATTCCATTATATGAATAATGTAAATTAGAAACTTTTATATTTCCTTTAAATTTAACAGTTGAAACTTTCTTATCTAATAAAAGTTCCTCAGCTGGAATATTTAAAAGTTCTTTAATTCTTGTAAATGAAACCATTGCTTCTCTTATTAAAAGTTCTAAATTACAAATATTTATAATTGGTGTAAAAAAATAAGTAAGTAAACTATTAAAAACCAAAAGACGTGGAAGTGTTAAATTATTTTTTATTACTTCCCGAACTCCAAAGTATAAAATTAAAAGTATACCAAGACCATATATTAATTCTTTAAAAAATAATTCTTCGTAATGATTTTTATATAAAGAAAAACTTGTATCTTGAAAATTTTTATACTTAAAATAAAGTTTATCACTTAAAACATCTTCAATCTGCATTCCTTTTATTGTATTAACAGAATTTAAAGATTCAATTAAATGATTGTTTACTTCAATTTCTTTTTCTTTCATATCTTTAATTTTATCTTTAATCAAATTATTGTATATCATAATAATAAAAATATAAATTAAAGTTATAATTACAACTCCTATTCCTAATTTAAAACTTATCTTAAAAAGAAAAATTGAAACTGTAATTACTAATACTAAATCAACAACAATAGTTACTAATAATTTACTAATAACATCACGAACAGTAAAAATATCTTGAATTCTTGTTATTACATCTCCTTTTGTACGATTTTTAAAATATAAATATGGAAGTTTTATTATATGATTATATACTTCATGAAGTAAATTTTTATCTAATTCATGATTAACATAATTAATTAAATTATTGCGAAATAAATTTGTAAGTTCTTTTAATAAAATAACAATTACTAAAAATAGAAAAATATAGTTTAAAGTTTTAAAATTATCATTTGCTACTAAATCTAAGAAAAATTGAAATTCATAAGAAATCAAAATATTACAAATAGTAAAAACTAATGAAAATAAAAACATTGTTAAAAAGAAAAATTTGTACTTTTCTAAAATAGGAAAAATTAATTTAAAAAAACTTTTATCAGGAGCTTGTTTTAATATTTCAGTTCGTGGTCTATAAAGTAAATAAACATCTGTTGAAATATTTTTCCAAGCAGATAGACCATATTTTTTAAAACCTCCATCTGGGTCCATAACTTCAATTTCTGTATCAAGAATTTTAGTAACAACAACAAAGTGGCCATATTTTTTATTAATAATTACATGAGCAATTAACGGTACTTCATCTTTTAGTCTTAAAATCTTTGAGCGAACGGCTTTAGTATCAAAGCCAAGTTTAAAACCTGCTTCAATTAATGAATAAACTGATACTCCTTCTTTAGTTGTCTTAGTAAGTTCTCTTAAATACTCTCTTGAAACATTTCCTCCATAATAGTTTACTATTGAAATTAAACAAGCTACTCCACAATCTTTTAAATCTGTTTGTTTGATGTATGTAATCTTCCTCATAAACCCTCCATTTATAATATACGAACAAAAAAAACGATTTTTAAAAACTCTATTATTTTTTTATAATTCAAATGGAATAAGGCTTTAAACAAAATAAAAGGTGAGTTTTGCTCACTTTCATTTTTTTAGAGTATATTATTAAGAGGAGAAAAAATATGCTTACTAAAAAACAAAAACTTTTTTTAGAATTAATAGTTAATTACTATAATAAAACTAAAGAAATGCCAACTACCGGAATATTAAAAAAAATAGGAAATTTTAAATCTTATAATTCTGTTTATAAATATTTAAATGAATTAGAAAAAAAGAATTATCTTAGTTTAAATAAAAAATTAAAGAAAATTATTTATGTTAATTCTTCTTTAATTTTTAATAACAAAATTATAAAAGTTCCTATTATAAATGAAAAACAATATATAGAAATAATTTCAAATCATAATCAAAAAAGTTATTTAGCTTTTAAAGTTAATAATTCTAAATTAAAAAAATATTTTATTAAACAAAAAGATATCTTAATTATTGAAGAATGTCAAAAACAAATAGCTAATAATCTAGTTTTAGCATTTATTGAAAATCATTATGATGTTTTTATGTGTACTATTATTAATTACTATATAAAATTAGAAAATAGTAATGAAACTTATATTATTAAAGATATTAATTTGATTATTGGAAAAGTTAAAACTTTAATAAGAAATATTAATTAATCACTTATCTTTGAAAGTTCTTTTTGAATTTTTTCTTTATATTTTAATATTTTCTCTTCTAAAACTTTGATTTTTTCTGCATTCTTTTTAGTTTGATATTTTTTAAACCATAAAATTTTTTTATTTTTTAAATATTCTATTTCATTTCTACAAATTTTAATTTGAAGTTCTAAATATTCAATCCAATAATCTGAACTTTTTTCTAATTCATCAAGTGATAAATCAATCAAGTTCATTAACTTATTTTCTTCGTTTTCATCATTCATAAAATCCCCTAAAAAAAGAAACTTTAAAAAATTAAAGTTTCAATACTTACTATTTTCCACTATTTTATAGACTTTTTTATATTTTGCTATTTAAAGTTATTAAATTTATAAAACAATTGCAATTAAATTTCCACTACCTCGATTAACTATTTTAGTTAAAGTTTGTTGTAATTTAAAACGAATATTCTCTGGCATCAAATTTATCTTAGATTGTATTCCTTCTTGAACAATTGCATCAAGACTTCTACCAAAGATTTCACTTTTCCAAATATTACTTGGGTCATTTTCATAATCTTTCATTAAATGATTGATTAATTCTCGACTTTGAATTTCTGAACCAATAATAGGTTCAAAGGTTGAATTAACATCTACTCTTATCATATGAATAGATGGAGCGGTTGCTTTTAATTTTACACCAAATCGAGTTCCTTGCTTCGTTATCTCAGGAGTTGTTAATTTCATATCATTTAAAGTTGGAGTAGCTACTCCATAACCAGTTTGTTTTACCATTTTAAGAGCATATTTTATTTGGTCATATTCAATTTTTGCCATACTATATTCTTGAAATAATTTTAATAAATCTTTTTTATTCGTAATATCAATATTTATAATTTCATGTAAAACTTTATTATATAAATCATTTGGTGCTTCTAAAGTTACAATAACTTCACCAGTAGCTGGGTTTACATCTGATAAATAAGCTTTTTCAATTTCTTCTATTTCGGTAAAATGACTGGTAATTTTATCAACATCACGTAACTTATCAATTTCTACAACACTTTCTCGAATTTTATCAATATATATTTTTTTAACTGGATGATTGTGATTTAAAATAGCTATCCAATCAGGAAGTTTTACTTTTACTTCAAGAATTGGAAATTCATATAATGCTTCTCTTAAAATATCATACATATCATGCTCTGACATTGTATCAATTGAAAGTGGTATAACTGGAACATTATGCTTCTCACGTAAGTCATCGGCAATTTTAAGAGTTTCAGGATAATTTGGATGGGTAGAATTCAAAAGAACAATAAAAGGTTTATTTAAACTTTTTAATTCTGTAATAACTCTTTCTTCTGCTTCTAAATAATCATTTCTTTTAAACTCTCCAATTGAACCATCAGTTGTAACAACAATTCCAATAGTTGAATGCTCTTTAATAACTTTCTCAGTTCCAATTTCAGCTGCTTCACTGAAAGGAATCATATCATCATACCAAGGAGTTTTAACCATTCTTGGTCCATTTTCATCTTCAATACCTTTAGCATTGTCAATAATATAACCAACACAATCAATTAAACGAATCTTACATGAAAAATCATCAATATTAATTGAAGCTGCATTATTGGGAACAAATTTAGGTTCAGTTGTCATAACTGTTTTACCAGCAGCACTTTGGGGAATCTCATCTAAACAACGTTTCTTTTCATACTCATCAGGAATATTTGGTACAATCAATGTCTCAACTACTTTTTTTATAAATGTACTTTTTCCAGTTCTAACTCCACCTACTACTCCAAGATATACATCTCCACCCGACCTCATAGCTATATTTTTTATAATTTCTTTTTTGTCCATAAACACTTCCCTTTCTACTCACTAAAGAATATGTTATCAAATTCTACTTAGAACTAAAACTTTTATCTTCTTTTACTATTAAAAATTATAAAAAAGCATATACTAAAGATTGATAATTATTAACTTATAATTTACATTTTTACCTTTTTGTGATAAAATAAGCGAGAAGTGGTGAAGAAATATGCTAAAAATGTGTGATATATTAGATGAAAAAGAAAAAATTTTAAGAACCAAAAGCCAAGAAGTTAAATTTCCCATCTCAGCTGAAGATAAAAAACGTGTTCATGATATGATTGAATTTTTAACCAATAGTCAAATTGATGAGTTAGCTAAAAAATATGATTTAAGACCGGGAATGGGACTTGCTGCAGTTCAACTTGGAATTCCAAAACGTTACTTTGTAATTGTCCATGAATACGAAGAAGGAAAATTTGATAATTATGTTATTTTCAATCCTAAATTAGTTAGTAATTCAGAAGAAATTATCTACGTTGGAGATGGTGAAGGCTGCTTATCAATCAATCGTGAAACTTGTGGAATTGTTCCTCGTTATGCCAGAGTAACTGTTGAAGGATATGATGAGGATGGTAATAAAATTCGTATACGTGCAAGAGAAGAGTTAAGTGTTGCCTTTCAACATGAACTAGACCATTTGGATGGAATTTTATTTACCGATAAAATTGATGCTAAAGACCCATTTAAAAATAAAGATTTATATCGTGAAATATAAAAAGAGTGAAAATTTTTAAATTATTTTTCACTCTTCTTTTTTTTATCACTATTTTGTTTAATATAAGTTGATATTGCTGTTTCAACTTCAGTTAATGAACCTTTAGCTAAATTTGATATTGATACTACTTCTTTAGCTGTATCAATTGTTATTTTACCAAATAAAATTGATGAGGTAACTTCTAAATCATTAAATAAATCTGGTGTTATGGTTGTTAAAAAATAACCCCACAAAACTCTTTTAGTTGCAATAATTATTCTTTCATTTGTAAGAGCAACTACACAACTCATAAATATTTCACGATTTAAAGAACCTTTTTGTCCACAAAAAACATAGTATATTTTTTCATTAGGATTTAAATGCTCTTCAATAATTTTACTATGAGCACGAATTCGAAAAGCAATCGTCCCAAAATATTTTCTTTTAAAACGTCTTGCAAGACTATATACTTTATTATTCATTTATAAAACCATTTCTTGTAAATAAATCAGTTAAATCAGAGGCAGGAGCCTCTCCTTCTATTCTATCAACTACTTTTCCACTTTGAATTATTAAAATATTTGGAGTTGCAATGCCTTCACTAAATTCAGCCGTTGAGTTCATTAATTTATAACCATCTTCAGTATAATCTTGAATAGTTTCATCATAAAAATCAACGGTATTTAAATAATAAATTGTTAAATTATTTTTAGCAGCAACACTTTTTAAAATAGGTGTTTCTCTAACACAATGAGGACAAGTAGGTCTACTAACATAAACTATTCTCTTTTCATCAGATGCAAGATATTCAATATATTTATCAATATCTATTTCATTAAATTCATAAGTAACAGGTGAACCATATGAAGTAGATACCCAAAATGCTAGTCCTAAAACTGAAATAACTATTGCAGCAATTACTACTCCTTTTATAACTTTTTCTTTCATAACTTTCTCCTTCACGACTTAATTATACCACTAATTGACATAAATTTCAAATTTTGGACATAAAAATGCCTTTCTACTTGATTTTTTTAATCATTTTTCTTATTCTTAATTGTAGGGTTAATCTACCAAATTTATGTCGCCTTTTGATTTCTGGTCTCCGAACGTTAACGCTTATGTTGGGGCTGTTAACCCTACTGGAAATCTATACGATAACCGAGCCAATAACTCCAATGGCGTGCGCTAGATTTTAATCAAACCTTTTTAAATCGATTACGATTTATTTAAAAAGTGATTAAAAACAAGATTAATCCTAGGGTTTTCCTAAAAAGAAAATGAAAAAACTAAATATTAAAAAATATTTAGCTAAATTTTCATTAAAAAAAATCATGTAAATGATTTTTTTTATTCTATTTTAGTTCCACATTCTGAGCAAAATTTTCCAGTTACTTCTTTACCGCATTTTGGACAAACCTTAACAGTACTTAATTCGGTTCCACATTTTGAACAGAACTTTCCTTTTTCTATACTTCCACATTTAGGACAAGTAATTCCTGAACTTTCTTTAACTTCTTCTTTTTTCTTTTCTTCATTTTTAGCAACATATTCTAAAGGAGTGCTAGCCATATTACCACTTGCCATATTCATCATACCAAGTCCCATAAAGCCAGTTCCTGCTCCATTTTCATTACTAGCAGCATTTTCCATAGCTGTAGCCGTTGCATCAACCATACGACCAGCAGCATATTCACTTTTGCCATACATACTAGCATTATCGAATTTTTGAATTCTTTCACGTGATTCATCATCAGGCGTAATTTTTTCAATAGCTACGTTAACGATTTCCATACCACGTAATTTTTTCCAAGTTTCATCTAAAGCTTCATTCATATGTTTAGCAATTAATAATTGCTTGCTAGGTAAGCTTGAGAAAACAACTCCTTCACTAGCACATGATTGTAAACTAACATCAAGAGCACTTGTAAATTCAGCATTTGCTTGTTCTAATAATTGTTCTTTTGTATAAGTATCTTTTACTGTTCCTGCAATATTTGAAACAAAAGCAAAAGGGTCAGTTATTTTAAATGAATATACTCCATAGTAACGAATATAAATATTTTTATATTCTGGGTCTGGATATGCCATTGGTGAAGTTGAACCAAATTTGTTATCAATTATCTCTTTGGTGTTAACATAAAAAACTGCTTGTTCCTTACTTGGTGCTCCATTGAATTTAAATCTTTGCCACATTTCTTTAAACATTCCACCAAAATCACCAGCAAATAAACTAGGTGATGATGAGGAATCAAAAGTATAAATTCCCTCTTCGGCGGTTGCATCTAATATACGTCCTGAATCAAAAATTAAAGCTACTTGTCCAGGTGATACTTGAATACGACTCTTGTTAGAAATTATTCCGTTTTCTGTTGTCTTTTTAACAACTAAAGTATTATTATCTAAGCTATCACATGAAATGTACTCCTCCCATTGGTCATGCAAAGTACTATTAATTGATGTAAAAGCTGATTTTATTAATCCCATATTTCACTCTCCTATAATTAAATTATAACAAATAAATATCTTTTCTTCAACAATAATATGGCAATCGCTTAAAAAATAAAATGTTAACTGATACTTGGAATAATTTCAAATATCAGTTTTTCTATATTGTTAA
>CANQYO010000032.1 GCA_947628095.1 uncultured Bacilli bacterium
AAAATTTGACAAAAAAATAACCATTTTTCAATGGTTTGCAGATTTTTTTAATTTAAAAAGTGATAAATTAGGGTGTTGATGTTGAGGGAAGTATAACTGACGAAGCTAAAGAAAAAGTTATGAAAAAAGATTTAGGAAATGATGAAGAAGAAGTTGATTGGTAGCTTCTTTTTTTTAGAAAAAAATAGAAAAATTTTTAATAATTTTATATTGTATCTTTTTTTTATTAATGCTATAATTTATTTATAGTATAGAGAGGTATATATGAAAAATAAAAAAGTATTAATTATGTTACCAATTTGTATATTGGCTTTAGGTGTAATATTCGTACAATTTGTTGGTAGGACGTATGCCAATCCGATAGCAACAATTGCTAATTATCAATCAACAACTTATTATTATATAAGAAGAAATATGATGACCCATCATTTTATTAAAGGAGATAATTATCCTAGTGGAACAATTATGATAAAAGATGGAAGCCCATCTTCTAATACAGGAAATGCTTATTTAGTTTATTGTGCACATAAAAATAAAACAATAACTAAAGCTTCAAGTGGACATTACTATGATGTACCAATTAGTCAAACTAAAGTTACTAGTATTCGAAATGCTCAAGAAAATTTAACTGGTTTACTTGTAAATTCTTATCCATATATTTCACTTGCTACTTTAAAACAAAAAATTAAAGCTGGAATTGGAGAAGCTGAATATAATAAATATGCCTTTGATACTCTTGATGTTCAAGAAGCTATAACAGCAACTCAAGCTGCTGTTTGGAATGCAATTGATAATACTACTGGAAATGTATATGGTACAACTAAGGGAGTAGGAAAACAACAATATAAATATTTTCATAGAACAGGAGATAGAACTTGGGAAATAAATTGGGATGCTGGTGACCATGGTGCTTATAATATTCAAACTGGATGTAATGGTGGATGTGGTTCTAAAAAGACAATTTTACAAGATGGAGATACCAAAGATACAGCTGGTAGTTATAAACCAAAAGGTACAGCATTATTAGAAGGACGTATTAATCGTTTAATTACTTGGTATAAAACTTTAAATAGTTCTAATGCTGGTTCTCAAGCATCTGTTCCAAACTTTACTGCAACTGATGCTAATTGGACTAATCAAGGGAAAACATTAGAGGTTACGATTAAGGCTAATAATGATACTTTCACATATGCTGTTAATAATGATTATAAAGTAGTATTTACTGATTTAGCAGGTAAAACTTTATCAAATGTTTCATCATCTGAAGTTAAAGACCAAGTTTCAAGTTCTAAAACGATTGGTTATAAATATACAATTAATGATATAACAACTAAAGGTGTTATTGCTAAAATAACAGCCGTAGTTCCTTCAACTACTGGAAATGTTTATGTATATGAATCAACTATTGATTATAGTAAAACTCAATATTTAATTGGAGTTAAACCTGGAAATGTTAATGTATCTAAAGAACTTAATATTTTAAATGATGCTAAAGGAAAAGTATATGTTTATAAAACAGCTGGAACTAGTAATAGTCCAAGTGTTACGTATGGTAATAAAAGAGACGATTTATGTACGTCAGATAAACCATGCTTATCAGATGCTCGTTTTGTAATTTATGCTGAAAATGGTACAACGGTTTTAGACGATTTCATTACAACTGATAAACCATATGAAACTAGTTTGCCACTTGGTACTTATTATATTCAAGAAGTAGATAGTCCAATTGGTTATGTTAATAGTACTACTAAATTAAAATTTGAAATATCTGACGATAATACAATAGCTGCTGTTTATTTTCCAAATACTCCTACATTATTATGTATTAAAAAGGTTTCAACAGAAGATAAAAATACAATTCTTGATGGAGGACGATTTGAAGTTCGAAGTTCCGGTGGTGTAGTATATGAAGACTTTATTTCTAGTAATCAAGAAGGGGTTCATTGCTTAAAATCTCAACTTGAAAGTGGAATTTGGTATATTGCTGAAACTGAAGCTCCACCAAACTATTTTAAAACCAATGAAGTTTATCGTGTTAAAGTAGGAAATGTTGACGATTTAGAATTAGCTGAAGAAGTTGTATATGAAGATGTTGTTGATTTAGAATTAATTGATAATACAGCTATCATTGAAAATAAACCAGGTGTTGCAGTTTCCAAATCTGATTTATCAACTGGTGCATGTGTAACTGGAGCTAAACTTGTTATTCGTGATAGTGAAGGTAATGAAGTTGATACTTGGACTTCTACTTGTGAAGATGGAAAAGACAAGCATTTAGTTGATTTAGACCCAGGAAATTATACCTTAACAGAAGATTTAACACCTACTGGTTATGCAACAGCTGAAACAATTGAATTTACAATTGATGAAAATGGAAAAGCATCAACTACACTTGATATGAAAGATGCTCCTATTGAAGTATGTATAAATAAAGTTAGCGGTGATAAAGAAGGTTTGCCAGGTGCAGAATTTGAAATTTATGATTCAAAAGGAAAATTATATGAAAAATTTACTTCAACTACTTCACCAACTTGTTTCCCTTATATGCCAATAGGTAAATATACTATTAAGGAAACTAAAGCTCCAGCTGGTTATGCTAAAATTGATAAAGATATTGAAATAACGGTTGAAGATACTGCTAAGAGACAATCCTTTGATATTGAAAACGAAATGGGTACTCCAAAAACAGCTTTAGATTATTCTCAAATAATAATAGTTGCCGCTTCAATTTTTATGATATTTGGTTTAGGATTGGTCGGTTATTATGGCTATAAAAAACACAATTAAAAATAAAAAAGAGACCTTACTTGCTATAGTAGGGTTTCTCTTATTAATAATATCTTTATTTTTATTCCACTATCAAAAATTATTAGAAGTTCTTGACGATTTATATAATAATATTCAATCAGAAATATATAAAGAAAATACATCTTCTAATTTGGTAGTAGATATAAATGTTGATTATGTTGACCATGATATAGAAAGTAATGAGCCTATTTCAAATGGCACACCTAATTATATTGGTTTTTTAGAAATTGATAAAATTAATTTGAGACAAGGTTTACTTCCTAAAAATTCTTATTACAATTATGTAGATTATCATGTTCAAATAATGAATTTATCTGATTTTCCAGATAAAGTAGGGGGAAATTTTATATTGGCTGGACATTCTGGTACTAGCAATGTTGCTTTTTTCCGTAATTTATATAAATTAAAAATAGGTGATGTTGCTAAAGTTTATTATCAAAGCAAATTATATAAATATAGTATTGTTAACATCTATAAACAAGTAAAAGATGGAAGTGTTAATATATATAGGAATAATGAAAAAACGACTTTGACTTTAATTACTTGTACGAAAGATGATAAAAAAAGTCAAACAATATATATTTTAGAGCTTGATTCAGTTGAAGCTTACTAGGAGGTATTATGTTTAAGGACCCTTTTATTATAAGTAGTATTATTTTAGCAATTACTTTTTTATTTATTCTTATTTGTAATAAAAAGTTACAAAGTAAATTAATTAAATATAGTTTTGTAGTTTTAGCTTTTATCTTTTTAATTTTAATATTAATATTTGATAGTAGTTATGCCTATGAATTTTTAAAAGCTATTGTTTCTTATGTTTGGTATCCTAATTATTTATTATTTGTTAGTACCATTATAATTGTAATAGGAATTCTTTTATATACTTTATTTAATGAAAAAATGGCTTTTTATAAAAAAATAATTAATTATTGTTTATTTACTTTAACTTTTTCATGTTATGTTATTTTTCAAAGATTAGGTATTGATGTTACAAAATATACTAGTTTATATTCAACTAAAAGCTTAGTAGTTATGCGAATTGTTACAATTACTTTTACAATATGGGTTCTTTTTAAAGTGATTACTATAATTATTAACAGGAGGAAGAAAAATGAAAAGTAGATTTATTTACATGAAATTTTTAGGTCTTTTGTTAGTTGTTATAGGTTTTAGTTATAGTATAACAAGTTTTTATAATTTTTTTTCTTATATTTTTGATTCTAAAATATTTTCAGAAAATTTAAATATTATCGTTTCTTCAATTGGACTTTTATTTCCTTTAACAGTTTTTGTATTTGGTGTTTACTTTTATTTTTATACTGATTTTAATATTACTAAGATTAGTAAATTAATTTTAATTTTTAACTTAGGATTTTTAGTAATAGCCAGTTTAATGATTGGTTTTAATTCTTTAAGTACGTTTGGTAATATTTTGATTTTTCAAATATTCGAATTTATTCATAAATCTTTTCCATATCCTTTATTTATATTAGGTTCAATGGGATTATATGGTTGTTTTAAATATAAATATTAACTTAATTCTTTACTATTATTGACAGGAATATACATTTAATATTTGACTTGAAACCTTGTTTTTGTTATCATAGTAAATGTGCATTTTAAATTACATGCACATAAAATACATAACAAGAGGTGTCATAATAGTATATGAATACGAAAAAGGGATTGAATTGTTATATTTTTAGCAATTTAATCGTCACTTTTTTATCTTTAAATTTTCTTATTAACGTTCCACTTAGTACAAATATTGCTAATCAAAACGATTCATATGTTTTAAGTAAGGCATACGAAACAGAAGTATTAGCAAACAGCAATTTGAATATGGGTTATAAAACTCAAACTACAAATACACCTAGTACTACAACAATAAGTGTTAGTAGAGTTAATGTTAATAGTCAAAATTATATATCTTATATAAAACCAAGTTATAATAGTGTAACAGGTGCTAGTTTAGTTGAATATGCTAAACATTATTTAGGTTTAAGATATGTTCATGGTGGCAATTCTTTAACAACTGGAACTGATTGTAGCGGATTTACTCAATTAATTTTTCGAGAATTCGAAATTTATTTAGGTAGAACTGTTTCAAGTCAAATGTATAGTGGAAAATATGTAAGTAAAAGTGATTTACAACCAGGTGATTTAGTTTTCTATGGTTATTCAAGCAATTATGCTTCTCATGTTGGAATATATATGGGAAATGGTTTAGTAATTCACCAATCTAACCCACGAGATGGTGTAAAAATTAACACTGTTAATATGATGGTTTATGTAACAGCTAGAAGACTTATAACTTCTAATGTTGTTATAAATGATAATTCTAAAGATACAAATACTAATCTTGATAATACTAATAATAGTGGTGAATTACAAGAAAATGTTGATAAGAAACAAGAAGATAAAAATGTTGAATCTAAAGATACTTCTTCTAATTCTAGTTCAGTTGTACCAGAGGATACGAAGCCTTTAGTACCTGACGAGAAAACTCCTGAAGAAACTATTCCAAGTGATAGTCAACCACTTCCAGATGTAACTACTAGTCAACCTTCAGGACAAGAAGAAAATAATGATGAACAAACAAATAAAGAGTCAAAAGAGGAGATTATTCCTCCAACTGATGATAGTATAAATAATGAAGAAACATCAGGAAATGACATGGTGAGTAATTTAGATTCATAAAAAAAATAGGGTATTGTAAAAAACATTAAATTGTTGTATAATACTCTTGTTGTTGTCCTAGTAGCTCAGCTGGATAGAGCATCGCCCTTCTAAGGCGAGTGTCAGGGGTTCGAATCCCTTCTGGGACACCAGATTGATAATAAGCTTGGAAACCCAAGTATTAAATAAAGCGACTTACCAGAAGGTCGTTTTTATATTATGATAAAAAGTTTAATATATTTTATAAGGAGGTTTAAGATGCGAATTAAATATAAAATAATTTCTTATGACGATTTTATCAATCCAACTGAAAAAATTTGTAGTGAAGTAAATCTAAATAAAAATGTGTTATTTGTTGAAGCGATTAATGAAATAGTAGCATCCTATAATAAAGATTATTTAACTAAACAAATATATGTAGAAAATTTATGTGAACTTACATGGGGAAAGTATCTTGACGAAAATTTTATAATAAATAATATGCAAATAGATAGTTACCATTATAAATGGTTAAATTATAGTTTAGTAGATATTCAAAATCTTTTTCATCTTTTTGATAATGAGATTAATATTATAATTGAAGGACCAGGAACTGGTGGAAGGATTGATTCAGTTGAGGGTATTAATTTTACTATTAATACAAAAGAAAAAGGACATGAGCATCTTCCACATATTCATGCAGAATATAGTGGAGAAGAAATAAGAATTTCATTAATCAATTGTGAAATTTTAGATGGTAAAGGTTTTAAAAATAATAACAAAACTAAAAAAGCAATTGCATATGTTGAAGAAAATAGAGAAATGCTATTAGATAAATGGACATTATTGACAGGTTTTAATATTCCACTTAAATTTTCTATATAAATCATATTTAATAGACTATTCTATGATAAAAAAATAATAGAAATAAAACTAAAATTAGTAAAAGTCTATTTTTTTTTTTATAAATATGTTACAATATCTATAGAATAAAGGGTGATATGATGAACAGAAAAACAGTCTTATTTTTAATTAATGGATTTGGTGTTGAGAAAAAAGAATCTTATTCAATATATGATGCAAGTCTTATGCCAACTTTTGAAGAATTGACAAAAACATATTTATTTGGAACAATTGAATCAAAAGTTAATAATCTTTATGATGGCTATCGTAATATGAGTCTTGATGTAAATGAATTATATAGTTATAGTTTATTAGATAGAGATATTGCTGATAAAAAATTAACAACTAATCCAATATTAGTAACTTTAAAACAAGATTTGGAAGCGAAGAAGAGTAACTTGCATATTTTTTGTTTAGTTGATACAAGTTTAAAAATTGCTGAGCATTTAAAAGAGACTTTAAAATTTTTAAATCCTGACCGTAATAAAAAAGTTTTTTTACATTTTGTAATTGCATCTAATAGTATTGAAGATTATAGTGGGCTTGTTGAAGTATTTAGTCATATTAATATAGAATTAGCTGAATATGCACCTATTGGTTTTATTATGGGACTTTCAGCTATTGATAATACAGCTAAGCAAGTAGATTTAAATTTCTTTTTCAAAATGTTTATATCTAAAGTTGGTGAAAAATGGCAATCATTTAAACAAAAATTTGATGTTTTATATGGTACCAAAGCTCTTCCAAGAGATACAAAACCTTTTATTGTTAACTCTAATTTTGAATTAACAAAAGATGATATTTTCTTTTTCTATAACTATGATAATATTAATTTAACAAATTTTATTGATACATTAAGTGCTATTAATTTTGGCGAAGAAAAAAATAATTTTGCATATTATTCATTGTTTTCTGTTACAAGTAGTAAAAATATTCCTAATATGTATAAAACGGCGACTTCAAATTATTCTTTAGTAAGCAATCTTGAATCTATTAAAGCTCGCGGAGTTATATTATGTGATGGAAGTGAAGTTTCTGTTTTAAACTATTTTTGTAATGGTCTTAAGAATGAAGCTACTGATACTTTAACTTTTGTTGATTTTAAAGAATATCAGGATGTACCTGAAAGTGTTGTAAGTGTTATTAATCAATTAGACCAAGATTTAATTGTACTTAACTATGAAATAAATAATTTTAAAGAAGTTTCAAAACTAAAAGAAAAATTACAAAAATTAGATGCTGTTTTAAAAGCAGTTTTGAAAAATGCTAATGGTAGTAAATATACTTTAATTGTTTCATCTTTATTTGGAATGACTAAGACAATGCTTTCTGATAAAGGAACAAATGTTCAAGTTATATTCTCTAATAAAGTTCCTTTCATTTATATTGATGATTTTATAACTCATAAAAATTATCTTATTGAACCAGGAACTATAAATGATATAACTAAGTCAGTTTATAAAAATATTCGTCGTGATAGTAAATTTGATTCAATTGTTGAAAAGAAAAATGGTTTATATAAATTATTCTTTAAATAGAGGCAATTATGTATGAAAGTATCATAGAAAATTTAAAGAAAATTATTTATGGAATTTCACCAATTATTATTTTAGTTTTAATATTAAGTCTTATTTTTAAAATTGATACAGGTACGATTATTAGATTTTTATCAAGTTCTATTTTAGTTATAGTTGGTTTAACTTTATTTACAACGGGTGCTGATATTTCTCTTAATACAATCGGTTCAGAATTTGGTAAAAGTTTAATAAAAAAAGGTAATTTAACAATTATTTTAATAACTTGTTTATTACTTGGAACTTTTATTACTGTTTTAGAACCAGAGTTTTTGACAATTGGGTATGAGGCAGGAAAGATTCCAACGCCTGTTTTATTAATAGCAGTTTCAGTTGGAATTGGTATTTCTTTAATGTTGGCAATTTTTCGTATATTAAAAAAAATAGAATTTAAATATTTATTAATTTCGGGTTATCTTATAATATTTCTTTTAATGATAATTTCAAGTATGGATGTTATTCCTTTTGCATTTGATATGTCATCAGTTACAAGTGGTGCTATATCAGCTCCTTTTATTTTAGCATTTGGAATTGCTTTTGCTTCTAAAAGTCGAAGTAAAAAAGAAAAAGATTCAGAGTTTGGTATTTTATCTATTTGTTCAATAGGTCCAATTATTATGGTTTTATTATTAGGATTAATTTTTAAGCCAAATATTATTTATGATTCTGACCCAATTTTAAAAAAACTTGATTTTTTAGAAACCCTTTGGACTAATTTTTATCAAGTATTAATGTCTTTATCACCTTTAGTAATTTTTTATTTAATTTTTTCACATTTTAAGAAAAATAAAAGAAAAAAAGAAACTAGAAAGATTACTGTTGGTCTTTTAATGGTTTTAGTTGGAATAACATTATTTTTAACAGGTGGAGATGTTGGTTATTTTAAAATAGGTTATATGCTTGGAACAAACTTTGAGAATGTTAATCATGTTTTGATTTTAGTTATTGGAGGTGTTTTTGGTTACTTTATTTCTAAAATCGAACCTTCTTTAAAGGTATTGATTAGTTATGTTAATGAAGTTACTAATGGTGGTATTAAAGATAAATTTTTGGAAATTTGTCTTTGTATAGGTGTATCAATTTCAGTTATGCTATCGTTATATAGAGTATTAAATGGTTATTCCGTTATGGCATTTTTGATACCAACTTATTTTTTAGCTGTTTTATTAGCATTTATAACACCGAATAATTTTCTTTCAATTGCCTTTGATTCTGGTGGAGTAGTTGCTGGAAATATGACTTCAAGTTTTTTATTACCTTTACTTATAGGTCTTGCTGAAACAGTTTCAACAAATTATTTAAAAGAAGCTTTTGGTGTTATGTCTTTAATAAGTGTTATTCCTATTATTCTTATTGAAATAGTCGGACTTATTTATAGTGTTGAATATAAAATAATGGATAAGAATTTACTTGATGATACAATTATTGATTATAGGTGATTTATGGTTAATTTATTAGTTATTATTTTTGATGATGAAAAAAAATTAAAAATGTTATTTAAAAAGTATAAGTTAACTTTTAATGCTATGACGTATGGAACAGGAACAGCTTCTAAAAGTTTGCTTATGTATTTTGGTTTAGATGAAGTTAAAAAAAGTATTTATTTTTCTTTAATTCCGTCAATTATTGAAAAATCTTTATTTAATGAATTAGAGACTAAATTAAAAATAGTTGAAATTGGTAAGGGAATAGCTTTTACAATTAATCTTAATAGTTCAAATAAATTTATAAGTGATTCCTTAATAAAAGGAGAAAGTGAAAATATGGAAAAATTAGAATCAGACTACGAACTTATAGTTACAATTGTTAAAGAAGGTTACAGTGATGCTGTTATGGCTGCAGCTAAGAAAGAAGGTTGTGGTGGAGGAACAGTTATAAATGGTAGAAGTTTAGGAAGTAGTAGAACAATATTCATGAATTTAAGTATTGAACCTGAAAAAGATATTGTTTTAAATATTGTTAAATGTGATATTGCTAAAAATGTAATGAAAACTATAACTAAGGAAGTTGGAATAAAAACTGAAGCTAGGGGACTAACAATTTCTTTACCAATAGCTCATGTTTTAGGTTTACAAGAAGAAAGTAAAATAATGGAAAACTAAATGTCAATTTATGTGTAAATTTGTTTGAAAAAGAAATATTCAAATTGCATCTTGAAAAGATAAATAGTATAATAAACTTGAGTCCATGATAAGAAAAATATTTCTTTTGAAATATTTAGTAAACGATTGTATGTTTACATGAATTTATAATTTTGCTGTATTTAACTCACTATAGATGACTAATATCAAATATAAAATACAAAGCAAAATATCGGAGGTGATTTTTCTTATCGTTATAGGAAAACTTTAATGTAATGATTAATATTACTAAGTTTTCTACAATTGCTTAGGTTTAAACAATTGTTATAACATAAGATTAAAGTTAGCACATTTTATATGTGCTTTTACTTTGGAAAAATATATTGAATTTAATATAGAAATTTTGTATAATTATAATATTGGGATATTAAGGAGTATGTATGAAAAAAGTTAAAAAGCAGAAGAAAGAAAAAGTCATTAAAGCCCCTCGTGTTCAAACAATATTTTGTATTGTAAGTTTAGTGTTTATTCTTGGTTGTTTTGGTTTTTATGGATATAGATTAATAAAATACTATCGAATATATAACCCTAAAGGTGATAAAGGAGAAGTATTAACTAATTTATCAACTGCTATTATTACAAATTCATCTTTAGTTTATGAAGGTGATGGTTTATACATTAGTAATGGTAATTACCTTTATAAAGGAGAAAATGTTAACAATTATATAATATATTCAAATATGTTATTTCGAATTATAAAGATTAATGCTGATAAAACAATTGATATCGTTTTAGATGATTATATTAATAAATTAAATTGGGATAGTGAATATAAAGAATATAAAGATTCTTACATTAATAAGTACTTAAATACGAAATTTGTCGATATTTTAGATAAAAATACTTTAGAAAAAACTACTGTTTGTGGAACAAAAGTAACCTTAATAAGTGAAGTTAATTGTTCAAGTCCTGATACAAATAACTATGTTAGATTGCCTAGTATTACAGATTATTTAAATAGTTTAAATGAAGATAAAACATATTTATCAGAAGATAATGATTTTATTTGGTTATATAATCAAAGTGAAGATAAGATTTGGTATTCTCATGGAAAGAGTGTTTCCTTAGGAGATGCTGATAAAATGTATCAAATAAAACCAGTTATTACTTTAAAAAATACGACTATATTATTAGCTGGTGATGGAACTAAAAATAATCCATATCGTATTAGTAATTCTAAAAAAATTGGTGTTGGAACATATTTAGATATAAATGATGATTTATATGTTGTTTACGAAGAAGGCGAAGATTATTATAAAATTCAAAGTAATAAATTAATTAAAAGTCAAATATTTGATAAAAAAACTAATGTATATGAAGATTCAGCTTTAAAAACATATTTGGAAGACACATATTTAAAAAATATTAAATATCAGGATTTATTAAAAGAAGTTAAATTTAAAGATACAACTAGTAAAGTTGGTATTTTAGGTATTGAAGATTTTAAATTTGATAATTCTTTAAAAAATTATTTTTTAAATGATACATTAGATAATAAAGTTTATTTATATAACGGTTCTTTAATTTCAAGTAAAGTTGATATAAAAAGAGAAGTTAGACCATGTCTAGGAATTAAGAAAGATTTAAAAATCATAAGTGGTAATGGTAGCCTTTATGCACCATTTATCGTGGAGGTTTAAGATGAGAAAGACAACGATTTTGTTTATTTTTGTTGATGTTCTAGCAATTATATGTTTTATATTATTTTATGGACCATATGCAGAATTTCGAAATGTACTTGTAAATACAGCAATGGTAACTAAATCACATCAATACATTGCATATACTTTTTATAGCGAAAGAACTGTTAAATCTATTTTAGATTTGAATAGTTTCATTCCTGTTTCTGAAAATATTAACTTAGATGATATTATTATTGATACAGGTGAAAAAGATACTTATGATAATGAATATGATGAGGCTATTTTAAAAAGAGAAAATGGAAATAACGATTATAAATATTTAAAAGTAAAAGTTGGTAAATATAATGCTCATTTAGTAGCTATTTATAACCCTGAAGATGTTAGATTAATAAGTAGTAAAACATTTAATACAGGTTCAGGGCAAGAAACAGTTTTAAAAATGTGTGATAGATACGGTGGTTTGGTTTGTATAAATGGTGGAGGTTTTCAAGACCCAGATGGTTGGGGAAGTGATATTCCGCTTGGCTATGTTATAAAAGATGGTGAAATAGCTTTTTCAGAAAGTAATACAAAGCAAAATATAATCGGTTTAACTTATGATAATAAATTACTTTTAACATATTCAACCGGTGAAGAAGCAATTGAAATGGGAATGCGTGATGGACTACAATTTGGACCTTTCCTAATTGTAAATGGAGAAACAATTAAATATTCATCTTCAGCAGGTGGTTATGATAGAGCGGCTCGTGTTGCCATTGCTCAAAGAAAAGATGGTGTAATTTTATTTTTAGTAACTGAAGGTACACATGGAAGTGGACCTACTATGAAAGAAGTAATAGATACTTTGGTTTTATATGGAGCTTATAATGCAGCAAATCTTGATGGAGGAACTTCATCTCAAATGGTTATAGAAGGAAAACTTGTTAATAACCCTAAAAATGTTTTTGGTAAACCTGTAACTAATGGTCGTCGTGTTGTAACTGGCTTTGGTTTAGTTCCAAATGCTGAGTAATAATCTTAAATAAAATAATATTACAACTATTTTAATTAGAAAAAATAAAAAGTTTTTGAAAAGAAACTTTTTTTATTTGCTTATTTTTAAAATTAATAATATAATTTAAATGATTATTTAAAGTTTATGTTGGTGATTTATGAAAAAAATATTAATTAAATTAATAAAATGGTATCAAAAGCTTCCTGGAAATTTTCATTTTTCATGTAAGTTTTATCCTAGTTGTTCAGAATATATGCTAGAAGCAATTGAAGAATATGGTTCATTAAAAGGGGGATGGCTTGGAATAAAAAGAATATTAAGATGTAATCCTTTTTCTAAAGGAGGTTATGACCCTGTAAAAAAATAACTGTCTATTCACTATAGACAGTTTTGTCAAATAAATGCTCATTAGTATCTAATTTTTCCATTGCTTTATTTGTTATTAAAAAGAATGTATGTTCTAAGGTTTCATCTCCAGATGGATTAATTGGGTCATCCCAAGTTAAATCTAAGTTATACCAATTATTATTTATATCTACATAATTCCAAACATGATGTTCACTTGAAATTCGATAGCTTTTTACATTAAATTTTTCTAAAAATAACATCATTGCATCTGTATAACCACCACAAAGAGCATAGCCTTCAATTAAAGCTCCATAAGCAGTATCAGAATTATATTTTATAACATTATTATCACTTCGTTCTTGGTCATATTTAGTATGTTCAATAATATAATCATGAATTGTTCTAATTTTTTCTTTGGTGTCCATACTATCGTTTATATTATTTTTTATAATTTCGTCAATCTTATAATTTAAAATAATTTTTTGTTCTTCTGTATAATTATGATTAATATTAACGGTGATTTTTCCTAAACTATCGATTTCAGTTTCAACATTTTTGAAACCATTATATGGATGAACGAAATTATTTATATTTGACATTATTACTTCATTTTTTGAAATATCTTTAACATCATCGATACAAGTTAAATAATCTTTACTGCAATAAAATGAAAATTCTGTCATACCACTATTGATGATTGTATAATAAATATTTAATATATCTTGTTTATTTAACGGAGTAAAATTTTCAGTATTTGATACATATTTAAAATTATAATTTCTATAATATTCATTTTTTACTAGGGTAGTTGCCACATTTTCCTTTGGTGAAACTAAATCTTTGTAGTAGACTAATATTTTTTCACGATAATGAAACGTTATGATAAAAACTAAAAGAATTACAGCAACATAAATAAGTTTCTTCATACATCTCACCCAACTATATTTTATCATAAAAAATAAAAAAAATACAAAAAGAAACAATAAGGTTTAAGTTTTTTTTAATTTCTTTTTATTTTTGTTTTAAATAATGTAAAGTTTTTGTAAATTGCATGTTAAATAATAAAAAAAGTAACAATTATAATTGCTACTAATTTAGACCATTTACTGCTTTTGTTAATCTTGATTTTAATCTAGCTGCTTTATTTTTATGAACGATATTAATATTTTGAGCTTTATCAATATTTCTTAATGTTGTATTTAATAATTCTTTACTTTCTTCCTTTTTTCCTTCAGCAATATTCTTTTCAAGTTTTTTAATAGAATTTTTCATTCTTGAGTCTACTAAAATATTTTCTTCACATTTTCTTGCACTTGTTAATACCCTTTTTTTAGCACTTTTAATATTTGGCATTTTTTCACCTCTTTCCAAAAACACATATATAATATCAAATTTTAAGACTAAAAGTCAATAATTATACTATTTTTTTTAAAATAAAGCATACTATTTATGGTGATTTTATGCATAAAGTTGATTTATCTTTGTATGATATTAGGTCAGATTTGATTATAGAAAACAATTCTTGTGATTTTATCAAAGAAAGTTATAGCAAAAATAATATAGAAGTAAATTATATAAAACTTAATAAGAAAAATGCGTTAAATAAAGAAGCTGGTGATTATATAACAATTAGTTTTCAAGATATAACTGATATAAATAATTATAATAATGTCTTGAATATTTTTCTTGATGAATTAAAAAAAATGTTATCTTTAACTAAAATTAAAAAAGAAGATAAATGTTTAATTATAGGACTTGGAAATTCTAAATCAACTTCTGATGCTTTGGGTTATGAAACTTTAAAAAATATAATTGTTACAAGACATTTATATGAAATAGGTGATGTTGATAGAACTTATCGAAATGTTTCAATATTAGAACCTAATGTTTTAGGAAATACGGGAATTGAATCAAAAGATGTTATTTTAGGAGTAATAGAAAAAATAAAACCCGATTTTTTAATTTTTATAGATTCTTTGTCAGCTCTTAATTTAAATAGAATTCAAACAACAATTCAAATTACCAATACAGGAATAAGTCCTGGGTCGGGAGTTGGAAATAATCGTGGAGAATTTAATAAAAATACTTTAAAAATACCTGTTATAGCAATTGGAGTTCCAACCGTTGTTTCAAGTATAGTGATTGTTGCAGATACTATCAATTATTTAATGAAAAAAATAAGTTATCATAAGCATAACTATGCAAGTGATAAATTAGTTATTAAAGGTAATATTAATTATTTAAAAGAAAAAGAAGAATTAACTAAAAAAGAAAAGGAAGAATTGCTTGGAATTATTGGAACTTTAAATGAAGAAGAAGTTAAAGAATTAATTGGAGAAGTTTTAGACCCAATTGGTTATAATTTAGTAGTTACACCTAAAGAAATTGATTATACTGTTGAAAAATTTGGTAAACTTTTAGGAACAGGACTTAATAGATGTTTGCATGATAAAGATAATTTATAAAATATTTTATTAAAATAAATTTACATTTCAAGACATTGTATTATAAGATTTAGAGAATTTTCAGACTGAATTAAATTCAAAAAGTCCGGGTATATCTCTAAAATAAAAATATAAGATAAAAAGCCCATAAAATAAAGGA
>CANQYO010000033.1 GCA_947628095.1 uncultured Bacilli bacterium
AGCTCTGCTGCAGTATGACCAGATATAGCATAATGAAGTTTATTTTGAACAATTTTAAAAAATGTATATGCTTCTTCAGAATCTTTATTATAATCAATACTCGTACTTTCAAACAAATCGGTAATTTTTTGATAAAGTCTTCGTTCACTTAGACGAATTTCTTTAATAGTTTCAAGTAATTCTTCATAATAGTCTTTACCAAATTTTGGTCCATTTTTCATTCTTTCTACATCTATTTTAAAACCTTTAATAATGTAATCTTTTAAAACATTAGTAGCCCATATTCTAAATTGTGTTGCTTTTTTAGAATTAACTCGATAACCTACAGCGATTATAGCGTCCAAATTATAAAATTCTACATTTCTTTTTACATCGCGATTGCCTTCTTTTTGAACTATTTCCATTTTGGAAATAGTTGAATTTTTTTGTAATTCTTTCTCTTCATATATATTATTTAAATGTTTAGAAATTGCTGGAATATTTACATCAAATAATTCAGCCATACTTTTTTGAGTAAGCCAAATTGTTTCATCTCTTAAAATTACATCTATATTTATTTTTCCATCTTCTGTTTCATATAAAATAATATTACTTTCTTGCATTTTTAACCTCCTTGATAACATTATTATATAGTTTGAACAATTGTTTGACAATGACTTTTTTTTATTATTTAATAATTATTAGACATAAAAAAACAAACCATTCAAATGGTCTGTTTTTCAGTTTTTCAATTAATCTAACTTATTGTATTCTTCGTCTGTTACAGGTTCTAACCAAATGTTTTTCGTCTCTTCACCTGGTACTTCGACAGCAATGTGGCTGAACCAAGAACCAGGTTGGGCACCATGCCAATGTTTTACATTAGCTGGTATTACGACAATATCCCCTGGAGATAACTTTTGGGTCTCTTTTCCCTCTTCCCCATAGTAACCAAAACCTGCTGTACAAATTAAAACTTGTCCTCCACCAGATTTAGATTTATGAATATGCCAATTATTTCTACATCCAGGTTCAAATGTTACATTGGCAAAACTTATTCCATTTTCAGTCTTAGCAAGAGGATTTAAATAACTATTTCCTGTAAAATACTCTCTATACATATCATTTGGATTTCCTAAACCAAATACATTTTCTTTATCAAATTCTTCCTTATTCATTTTTATCACTTCCATATACTTCCTCAATTAAAGGGAATGTACTCCAAGCTTTAGGCCAGCCACAATAAAATGCTAATTGGGTTACTACTTCAACAACTTCTTCTTTTGTAAGTCCATGTTCTTTTCCAATGGCAAGATGGCTTTTTAACTGTGGATATAATCCTTGTGCAAATAAAGCTGCTATTGTTATTAAACTTCTGTCCCGAGCTCCCAATTTATCTTCTCTACTCCATACTTCCCCAAATAATACATCATCATTTAATTCAGCAAATTTAGGTGCAATATTACCTAATTGTTCTCTACCTGCTGTTTGCTTTTTCATTATTTCTCACCTTCCAAACTTTTATATTTTTCTACTTCAATGCTTATTTTATATTTCTAACTCTATCTACAATACGATTAAGTATCATTTCGTTACTAATTTTTTAGCATTACCATTTTCACCTTTATAATAAATATTAATAGTTATACTCATAACATTACCTATATAAGCCAACTTGTTACATCATTTTCTGATACATTACCAGAAAATCTTTTAGCACTTATAAAATTAAGATTACTATAAGTATTTTTTAAAGTATTAAAACTATTATTTACACTTGAACTACCCGATGTTGCAAAAACATAGATTTTTTTATTTTCAAGATTGTTTTCTTCAATGAAAGTATTGATAATTGTTGGAGCTAAATCCCACCATATAGGAAATCCAATTAAGACAGTATCATAATCGCTTAAATTAGAAACTTTATTTTTTACTTTTGGTCTTGAAGATAGATTATTCATTTCTATTGATGACCTACTTTCTTGATTAGTCCAATCTAAATCTTCTTCCGTATATTTATCTGCAGGTTCAATTTCAAATAAATCTCCCCCCGTAATATTAGCAATTTTTTTTGCTACTCCTCTTGTTACTCCACTTGCTGAAAAGAAACTTACTAAAATCTTACTCATAAAATCATTCCTTTCTTTTTTAATATTTTCCATATTTAATTCTTTTATTTATGAAAGTTTCTTTAACATATTTATAATATCATACTATTTAGTTTTTATCAAAAATTTAAAAATAAAAATACCTCTACCTAACTATAATGAGATAGAGATATCAAAAACTAAACTCTAGGTTTAGATAATACATAATGGTGCTCATACCCGGATTTGAACCGGGATTTTCTTTCACGAAAAGTTGATTTTGAGTCAACCGCGTCTACCAATTTCGCCATATGAGCAAATGCATAAATGTATTATAACACAAAAAATAAATTTTGTTGCAAATAATTAAAAAATTTAACAATAACTATATCTTTTTCTTAATCATTTATTTTATCCACCATTTTGTGGATATTTTTTATTTAACGATTAGTAACATAACAAACTTCTCTCAATTTTTCCCAAATTTTTACCATAGCATATGTATCCAATTCACAATATTTCAATAAATTTGTACGAATTTTGCTTTGTTCATTTTTTTCTAACTTAGCTAAATTGGCAAAAGAACTCATTGCTTCACTTCCATTATGAATTAAATCTAAATTATGATAATTTAAACTAGCATCATCTGGAAATAAAGCTGGTAATACATACTTAATTGAATAAGAACCATGCATATCCTTATTATAATAATCTCTATTTTTAAAAGGTATCATCAAATCTTTTATATTACTATATATATTCATTAAATGTTCTTTTAAATCAGGGTATAAATTAGCCAAATCTTTAATAACTGATTTTTCAAAACTCATATTATAGGCTAAAACACATACATCAACAGGAATATCTTTAACCAATTGTAAAGCTAAAAAACGCCTTGGGTCTTCTCCACTAGGAGCTAAAAATTCCTTATGCTCTAATTTTCCATCTTCAGTTTCAATATAATGCAAAGAATACTGAAAAGGTATTTTCATAAAAGGTTTTACACCATCATATTCTGGAACCAATTGTTGAAAAGTTTCAAAATCTAAAAAATAAAGAGGAAAACTTAAAGTATCTAAAAATGATTTTATCTTTGGTATATTTATATAATCTTCTTTATTTAAAAGTTCAAATTCTATTTGTTGTTTTGCTTTTAAATCAATATCCGCTTTTAATAAATCTTCATATGTATATATATTTTTATGATATAAATTAAACATTGTACTCTTACGCATACCATTAATTTTAAATACATTATTCTCTGGCAAATTTCTTGTACAATAACCAAAAAATGGACATTCATAAGGATTTTTACATTGCATTCCTATATCCTCTTTTGGTTCTTTTTTTTGCTTTAAATAAGTATTAATTTCTTCAATATTCTTTTCAACTTTTGTTTTATTTTCAACTACTATATCTGTAACATCTTCAATTGTAAATAATTTATTTAAATTTAATTGTCCTTTTCTTATATAGTTAGAATTAATATGTACAATGGCAGCTTTTCCAATTTTATAACCTAAACTTAATAAAACATAAACTTGATATGATATATCGTCAATATAAATATCTTTTAAATAAGTAGAACTTTTAACTTCATATATTTCTAGTATATTTCCTTTTTTCTTTAATATATCAACACTACAAAAATTATTTTTATAAACAAAAGATGCCTCAGTTATAACAACTTCTTTATTTTTTAAAGCTTTTTTAGTATCCTCTAACATTAAACTTAAATTTTCATTAAATTCTATATCAATATGACTACCAAATAAATCTTTAGCAACAATACCAACTTCTGTTCCATTATCTAACACTCCTTGATTAGCAACATCTTCTTTCATTTCTGGTTTATTGATATCTAACCATAACATTTTTTTACATTGTATAGCATTGCAATATTTTGATTTTGATAAGCTCATTTTAGTTTTCATTCCTCTCTATGTTTATTTTACAAAATACATTTCCTAACCAAATTTTACACTATCTAATTTTTAAAAACAAGACTTCAATTTTAATTCATATAAAAAAACTTGTGTCTAGTTTAAGTGTATAGTTTGTGAAATATCAATTAACTTTATGATATAATTAAATTAGGGGCATATAATATGAAAAGAACGATTAAAATTCGACAACGATTAGAACAAAATTTAATATCAAAATTTGATTTATATATGAAAAATAATTTTTTTTATAATGAAAAACAACAGGCAAAATAGTCTGTTGTTTTAATTATCGGATAAATTGGACAAATTCTCAAGTTCTTCATTAATTCTTTCATTAAATGTTTCAATACTATTAGTTAACATATCGTGATTATTTTGATATTCCTTTAATTTCTTTTTTTGAAACCAAAATGGTTTATTATTTTCTAAATAGTGTAATTCCATTTTAAAAACTTTTAAAGCTAAATACAACATATCAAGATAATATTTTGAAGCCTCTTTCGAAGAAATTAAACTTAAGTCCAATATTTTTTGTTCTAAATCTTCTGTTTTTTTCATACAAAACCTCACTCAACACACATATTATAACACAAAGTAGCAAAAAAATAACTAAAAATAGCATATAACCTATTTATTCTATTGAAAATGTGAAAATTGAATTGGTGGTAAATATTATGATTGATTTTACACGACTAAGAGATATCAGAGAAGACAATGACCTTAGTCAAAAAGACATGGCTAATATTTTAAATATCAAACGTCCAGCATATTCTTTGTGGGAACTTGGAATTAATGTTATTCCCTTAAAGAATTTAATTGATTTTGCTGACCATTTTAATTATGCAATTGATTATGTTTTAGGTATCACCAATGATAAAAATTCTCAAAATTATATAAAAGGTATTGATTTACAACTTTTAGGTAAAAATTTAAAAGATATTAGATTAAATCATCATTTATCACAAGAAAACTTAGCTAATATGCTAGGAGTAACTCAAGCTTGTATTGCCAGATATGAAAAAGGAGAAATTTATATTTCAACTTCTAATTTATATAAAATATCTAAAACTTTTAATATTTCAATGAATGAATTATGTGGAAAAAACAAGAAAAACAATTTAATTAATAATAAATAAAATGAGATTTTTTGGAAAATGTTTAATAAAAAATCTCATTTTATTTTTATATTCAAGTTATTTAATACGTTTATCTCTTAATTTAAGACAATATTCATTAATAGTTTCTTCAACTTGTTTTTCTTTTTCTGAATTTGGTATTTCTGTATATACTATTAACATAATATCTCTAATTAAAGCTTTCTTAACTTCTTTTAAATTATTTTTTTTCTCTTCAAGTTCAGCTATTTTAGAATTATTAGGTGTTTCTTTTAAAGGTTTAGCTGTGGCTTTAGGTTCTATATTTGGTTCCATATAAGAAATAGGATGAATATATACATCACTTGGTAAATTATTTATATCTGGAGTTTGTCTTTTAAAGAAAGAATTTGGTTCTTCAGAATACGAATAATCTTGAGAAAAATCTTTAATTAAATTTAAGGCTCTAATATTAGGACATTCATCAAAAAATTCTTTATCGTCTTTTGTCATTAAAACTAATTCACCATTTTTTATATCTTCTTTTATTAATCTATTTCTCACTTTTTTATTAAATTTTGAAATCATATGATAAAATGACGATATTATATTTAAACCAGGAGTTAAAGTTAAAAGTATTTCTCCTAAAGTATTATAGAAAAAACTATAAACTGATTTATCTTCTTTAATATTTTTATATCCCATTTTAGCAGCTTCTATATAATATTTATTACTTAACCTTTTATTTATTAAATAACTTGGAGTAGTTAATGCTATCCAAAGAAAAATAGCTAATGCAGGTGTGTATGTCATTTTAAAACCTCCAAACCAAATTATCGTACCATATCTAAAAATTAAAAACAAGTATCGTTTACACATTAAAAATTTTTATAACTTCTAAAATTACTAATACTTGTCTTTATATATAATTATTTTTAAAATTTTAATAACTAATTAAAGTTATTCGTTTACCATTACTTTTAATAAACCCTTCTTCTTTTAAATTCTTAATTTCTCGCATCATAGCACTTCTATCAACTGATAAATAATCAGCTAAATCAGTATAAGTAAAAGGCAATGTAAAGGTTCTTCTTGGGTCATCCGTTGCTAAAAGTTCGAAATAAGAAAGTAATTTATCTCGAATTGTTCTTTTAGACAAAATTTCTAATCTTTTATTAAGTTCCACTATCTTTGAAGATAAAAATTGTAAAACATTATTTGTTAAAATACTATGATAACTACATCCTTTTTTACATCTTTTAATAATATGCTCATAATCAATAAATAATACTTCACAATCACTAGTAGCAATAACGGAAATATCACTTCCTAATCTTGAAAATACTTCACCAAAAACAGAATTAGTTTCAAGTTTTTCAATAATTGAACGATTACCATTGTAATCATATCTAACCATATTAGCTGTACCACTTAAAATAATTCCAACTGTTTTGACATTTATTATGTTGGTAACAATTGTTCTATCTTTTTTAAAAAGCATTTTACGAGCTTCAAAACATTTTAACATTTTCTCCATATCATTTTCTTCAATGCCTTCAAAAATTGATTTTATTTCCATTTAATAGACCTCTTTTCTACTTGTTTCAATAACTTTTCTTGATAATTAAATTATATTTCTTTTTTGTTGCATATGCAACATGTTTTTCGTTTTTTTGTTTGTTATAATCTTAATATAAGAAAGGTATTTATGATATGAAAATAGTAAAGCGAGATGGTCGAATTGTTGACTATGATGCTGATAAAATTAGAATAGCAATTCACAAAGCTAATAATGATGTATCAGAAGAAGACGGAGCAAGTGATGCACAGATTAATAAAATAATCAAATATATAGAAAGTCTTAAGAAAAAACGATTATTAGTAGAAGATATCCAAGATATTATTGAAAAAAAATTAGTAGAATTAAATAAATATGAATTATCTAAGGCCTATATGCTTTATCGTTATGAAAGAGAATTAATAAGACGAGCTAATACAACTGACGAATCTATTTTAACGTTAATTAAAAATAGTAATAAAGAAGTCATGGAAGAAAATTCAAATAAAAATGCTCTGGTGGCAGCCACTCAACGAGATTTAATTGCTGGTGAAGTTTCCAAAGATTTAACCAAAAGAATTCTACTACCAGAAAAAATCAGTGAAGCACATGAAGAAGGCATTTTACATTTTCATGATGCTGACTATTTTTTACAACCTATATTTAACTGTTGTTTAATTAATATTGAAGATATGCTTGATAATGGAACGGTTATGAATGGTAAATTAATTGAATCTCCTAAAGGTTTTCAAGTAGCTTGCACAGTTTTAACCCAAATTATAGCTGCTGTTGCTTCAAGTCAATATGGAGGTCAATCAGTTAACATTAAACATTTAGGTAAATATCTAAAGAAAAGTGAAGATAAATTTCGTAATGTTTTAAATGAAAAATATAAAGATAAATTTACCAAAAAAGAAATTGAAGAATTAGTTAAAGATAGATTAAAAGAAGAATTAACAGCTGGTGTTCAAACTATTCAATATCAAATAAATACCCTTATGACCACGAATGGTCAAGCGCCTTTTGTAACAATATTTATGTATTTAGACGAAAATGATGCTTATATTGACTATACAGCAATGATTATAGAAGAAATTTTAAATCAAAGATATATTGGAATTAAAAATGAAAAGGGAGTTTATATAACTCCAGCTTTCCCTAAATTAATTTATGTTCTTGACGAAAATAATTCTCTTAATGGTGGAAAATATGATTATATAACTAAATTAGCTGTCAAATGTTCAAGTAAACGTTTATACCCAGATTATATAAGTGCTAAAAAGATGCGTGAAAATTATGAAGGTAATGTTTTTAGTCCTATGGGATGTCGAAGTTTCCTATCACCTTATAAAGATGAAAATGGAAATTATAAATTTGAAGGTCGATTTAATCAAGGGGTTGTAAGTATTAACTTACCTCAAATAGCAATTCTAGCTGAAGGAGACGAAAAAAAATTCTTTGAACTTTTAGACGAAAGACTTGATTTATGCTATGAAGCTTTAATGTGTAGACATCATGCTTTACTTGGAACTTTATCTAATGTCTCACCTATTCACTGGCAATATGGTGCCATTGCAAGACTTCAAAAAAACGAACCAATTGATAAATATTTAAAGAATGGTTATTCAACTATTTCTTTAGGGTATATTGGAATTTATGAAATGACTAAATTAATGAAAGGTGTTTCTCATACCGACCCAGTTGGTAAAGAGTTTGCAATTAAAGTAATGAAAACTTTAAGAGCTCGTTGTGATAAATGGAAAAAAGAAACTGGAATTGCTTTTGGTCTATATGGAACTCCAGCAGAATCATTATGTTATCGCTTTGCAAGAATTGATAAAGAACGTTTTGGTAATATTAAAGATGTTACTGACAAAGGTTACTATACTAATTCTTATCATGTAGATGTTAGAGAAGAAATTGATGCTTTCAAAAAGTTAGAATTTGAAAGTGAATTTCAAAATATCTCGTCAGGTGGAGCTATCTCATATGTTGAAATTCCTAATATGCAAAATAATTTAGAAGCTTTAGAAGATTTAGTTAAATTTATTTATAATAACATTCAATACGCAGAGTTCAATACTAAAAGTGATTACTGCCATGTATGTGGTTATGATGGAGAAATTATTATCAATGATAATTTAGAATGGGAATGTCCAAATTGTCATAATAAAGATAAAAGTAAAATGAATGTTACAAGACGTACATGTGGTTACTTAGGAGAAAATTTTTGGAATGTTGGCAAGACAAAAGAAATAAAAGCTCGAGTTATGCACTTATAGGTGAAGTATGAAATATGCCAAAATCAAAAAACATGATGTTGCTAATGGACCTGGAATTAGAGTAAGTTTATTTGTATCAGGTTGTAACCATCATTGTAAAGGTTGTTTTAATGAAGAAACTTGGGACTTTAATTTTGGAACCCTATTTGGTGATAAGGAAATCAATGAAATAATTGAAGCTTTAAAACCTAATTATATATCAGGGTTATCAATTCTTGGAGGAGAACCATTTGAACTTGTTAATCAACAAGGAATCTTGCCTATATTAAATAAAGTTAAAGAAATATATAAAGATACTAAAACCATTTGGATATATTCTGGGTTTACTTATGAAGAATTAAATTCTATGAAATTTAAAGAAACCAAAGAAATTCTAAAACTAGTTGATGTTTTAGTTGATGGAAAATTTGATATTAATCTTAAAGACCCACGACTCTACTTTAGAGGTTCAAGTAATCAAAGAATAATTGATATGAATAAAACAAGAAAAATGAAAAAAATCGTATTACACGAGAAAAATAAAAGGAGAGAAAATTAATGAAAGAAGAAATATTAGAAATTAAAAAATTAGACGAAAGAGCTACTATTCCAACTTATGGAACTGAAGATTCAGCTGGAGCTGATTTATATGCAATGTTAGATAATGATTTAGAAATCAAACCAGGAGAAATGTATTTAGTACCAACTGGTCTATCTTTAGCAATTCCTAAAGGTTATGTAGGTTTAATTTATGCTAGAAGTTCTTTAGCAACTAAAAAAGGACTTGCACCTGCAAATAAAGTTGGTGTAATCGATGCCGATTATCGTGGTGAAGTTAAAGTAGCTCTATATAATCAATCAAACGAAACTCAAACAATTTCACCTAATGAAAGAATTGCTCAAATAGTTTTTACCCCATACTTAAAAGTAGCATTTAAAGAGTGTGATACTTTATCTGATACCATTCGTGGTGCAGGAGGATTTGGTTCTACTAACTAAATTCTTTTTATTTTGTTTTTTTAATACTTTATGATATAATACCATTAGACTAAAGAGGTATATATGGAAGATTTAGAACAAAAAAGAAAAGAAATAACTGAAAAGTGCTATACTACATATTCACATACTTGTGAAAATCGAAACAAAATCAACAAAATGTTAGAAGTTTTAAAAGAAAACAATAAGAAAGAAAAATTTATTAGTTATATTATGTATTATGTTAATAATTATCTTAGACCTAATACTGATAAAGATTATGTACCTATCATAGAAAAATTATTAACTTTAAATGATACTGACGAGATATTTACTTATTTAGATTCATTTTCATATGATAAAAGAAAAATTAGAAACTCTCTTACCCCATATCTTCTTGAATTTAGACCAGATATTGTCCTTGATGAAACTAGGTATAAAGATTTACTTTCCTTTTATCGAAAAATGTTAACAGAATATTACTTAGAAAGATATGAAGCTCGTGAATTAAAATCAAATATTGATAAAGAGAAACTTGCAATTGCAAGAAAATATGTTTATCTTTACTTAGAATCAAAATATACTATTGAAAGATTTTGTATGCAACAAAGAATTACTAAAGTTCAATTTACCAAAGAGACCACTGGTTTTATCTATACAATAAAACGTTTTGACGAAAAATTATTTCAAGAATTTTTAAGAGTTAACGAAGAAAGAAATGCTGATAAAGAAAAGCATATTCAAGAAGATATCGAAAAAATTTTAAATTATATCAAAGAACATCAAGAAGAAACAAAATCAATTGATATATATAGTTTAACAATATATGGACCAAGAGAAATAATAGAGGTTGCTAGAAATATATTAGGAAAAGATGATTTAATTCTTTTAAGTACTTATTTAAATAAATTTAAAGGTAGTTTTTATTACAACAATGTTACATTTTTAACTGATGCTTCAATTGAAGGGTTTATAAATACTCCATATACTATTACTCTTAACAATGAAGAAGTTGAATTGACTAAAGAAGATAAAGAATATATAATTGATATACTATATCAAAATGGTGTTCCAGCAACTAATATTACAATCGACGAAATGGTTAAAGATGTTGCTAAAAAGAAAATAGCCAAAAATAAATAACAAACAATAAATTTTGTTTGTTTTTTTGTACTTTTTTTCATTGTTAACATATAATTAAAAGAGGTGAATATGGAAGATAATATATATATTGTTAAGAAAAATGATAACTTATATGATATTGCAAGAAAACATAATACAACCGTTGGAATTTTAAAAGCTTTAAATAACTTAAATAGTAATATTCTCCAAATTGGTCAAATCTTAAAATTACCAATAAGTAATGTAGAACAAACCATACCAAAAGATTATTTAATTTATACTATCAAGCCAGGTGATAATTTATATAATATTGCTAAAAATTATGGTATTACTTTAGAAGAATTAATTAACTTTAATGAACAAGATACTACTTTATTGAATATCGGAGAACAATTATTGATACCTATTAAAGATAATTATGCAAGTAATAATATTACTTATGTAGTAAAACCTGGTGATACTTTGTATTCAATTGCTAAAAGATATAATATGAATGTCGATACTTTAATGGACTTTAATAACTTAAGTAATAATCTCTTAAAAATTGGTGATGTACTTTTTATTCCAAGTACTAACAATTATCAAACCTATGTTGTAAGAACTAATGATACTTTAGAAAGTATTGCTAATAAATTCAATACAACTGTTGAAAATATTATGAAAACCAATAACTTAGCAACTGACGATGTTACAGTTGGTCAAATTATAATAATTCCAAATATTTAAAGGTGGTCTTCACCTTTTTTATTTTACAAAAAAAAGAAGAATTAATCTTCTTTATATTCAGTTAATTTAATCTTAGTAGTTCTTTCTTTACCATCTCTTAAATAAGTAACTGTAATTGTATCACCAACATTGTATTTATATAATTCATATCTTAAATAAGCTGTATTATTAATAGCTTCATTATTTAATTTTGTAATTACGTCACCTTTCTTTAAATCTGATTTACTAGCACCACTATTGTTAGAAATTTCAATTACAACTACTCCACTTGTTATATCTTGATTAAGCATAATACCATTTCTATATAAAGTATAAGTATCACTTACATTAACCATTGTTATACCAAGCATTGGACGAACAATAGCTTTACCTTGCTCTAAATTAGTAATATGTGTCATAGCATATTCAATTGGAATTGCAAAGCCCATATTTTCAACTTCTGTTTGTACTAATTTTAAAGAAATAATACCAATTACTTCACCTTCAGCATTTAATAAAGGCCCTCCACTATTTCCAGGGTTTACTGCAGCATTAGTTTGTAATACTTTCATAATAAAATCATTATTACCAGATATACTTACAGTTACTTTTCTATCTTTTCCTGATAATATACCATCCGTTACAGTTCCTCGATATTCATAACCAAGAGGTGAACCAATCGTAAAGACTGTATCTCCAATTTTTGATTTTTCACTAGTACCAATTACTGCTACATCTTTAACATCATTTTTATTAATACGAATAACAGCTAAATCTAAATATTCGTCACTTCCTAAAACTGTTCCATTAATTTCTTCATCATCACTTCTAATTAAAGTTATTTTAGTAGCACCATCTACAACATGGTGATTAGTTAATAAATAACCATATTTATCGTCAGTTTTATAAACAAAACCACTTCCTGTTGAAGCAAGACTATTTCCCTTATAATTTTGAACCATCATAACTGCATCATAAGCTTTTTCAACACTTGCAGATAATGAACCATCATTTACAATTACAGTTTTACTACATGCACGACAAGTAGTACTAGAAGTAGTAGTTTCTCCAGTTAAATTTTCTAATACAGGTGTATTAAGAGCAATAATATACATAAGTAGTCCACCTAAAATAAATGCAACAAATAAATAAATTACTAAATTAAGTCTATTTTTTTCTTTCATTTAAAATCACCTCAATCTAAATTTTTTAAATCATAATAATTCTTAGGAAAGCCCATTCTATCTAATACTTTATCAATAGAAATTGTATGCAAATTTAACTCTAAATTTTCTAAATTATGTTTTATTTCTTCTATCATATTACCAAATTCTTCATGTGATAACATTTTTTTCATAATAAGAATTAAAGCAAATAAATCTTCTTTTCCATATATATATTCATCATCCATAATTGGAATATTCAATAATTTATGATATTTATTATCATCAATTCTTCTTTGAGTTTTATTTTCAAAAACGATATCTTCATGAGCACATAAATTACGATAATTTGATAAAATTGTTAAATAATTTGCTAAAGTTTCAACTTCAATATTATAAATTTCAGCTATTCCCATTTGGTCTTCTTTCTTTAAAATTGAATATAACTCTCCTACTATACCAAAAGATAAAACTTTAACTAATACCCATAAAGGAATATAACCATAATTGTTAACATAATGCATTGTTGCTGAATGTTGAGTAGCATTTATATTAATTTGCCGTTTCATTTTTCTTAAAATATCATTAACCTGTTTTGTTTTTTCTTTATTACTAGTAAAGTTTTTAGGAGTTAAATAATCTTTTTCACGATAACCATATTTTAAAGATAATTGATAACTAATGATTGATTTAATATTATTTTCAATTATTAAAATATTTTTAAAAATTATATTTCTAAAAGTTCTATCAAATAAAAATAAACTATATAATTCTTCAAATGTTGTTCCTTCAATATATCGTTTATCAACACTACTTCGCATGAATAAGTGTCTATAACCATTTAAAAAGAAATAATTTTCTCTAAACAAAATATTTTTAGCATATTCTGTGTTTTCAATAATTAAACCTTTATTTTTTAAAATCTCTATTTGTTCATTTAAGGTTTTAAACTCCTTTTTCATATCTCTCTCCTACTTTTATAAGTATATCACAAAAATCATGAAAAAATATGTTTTTTTTGTGAAATTTTCATATTTTTTTAATATAGAAAATTGAAAAAAACACAACTTAACAAATGTTAACTGTGTTAAAATAATTACTTATGTTTAATTACATAATATTTCTTTTTACCCTTACGAATAATCGTAAATTTATTATATAAAGCTTGAGACTTACTTATAACATAATCTAAATCATTTACTTTTTCACCATTAATTGAAATAGAATTATTAACTATAAACTCCCTTGCTTCTCTTTTACTATTTACAATTTTAGCATCTACTAATAAATTAACTAAATCTTTATCTTCTAAAAGTTCATAACTGTCCATATTTTTAGATGCATCAATAAGCTCATCTTCTGATAATTCTTTAATATTCCCCTTAAATAAAGATTCACTTATATGAACTGCTTTTTCATATTCACTATGTCCATGTAAAAAAGTTATAACTTCTTCAGCAAGTTTCTTATGAGCAAGTCGTAAATGTGGTTCATTAGCATTAACTTCCGCATACTTCTCTATTTCCTCTTTTGATAAGAATGTATAAATCTTTAAATAATCAATTACCATACTATCTTCAACATTTAAAAAGAATTGATATAATTCATAAGAAGAAGTTTTATTCTTGTCTAACCATAAAGCATTACCTTCACTTTTTCCAAATTTAACACCATGACTATCAGTTACAAGCGGCATTGTAAAGGCATATACAGTATCTCCAGTTGCTTTTTTAATTAAATCAACACCTGCTGTAATATTACCCCATTGGTCACTTCCTGCAACCTGTAAACAACAACCACGAGTTTTATGTAAATGTAAGAAGTCAAGTGCCTGTAAAATCATATATGAAAATTCTGTATATGAAATACCACTTTCAAGACGTCTTCTAATAATATCTTTATCAAG
>CANQYO010000034.1 GCA_947628095.1 uncultured Bacilli bacterium
AAAAAATATATATTATCCCTATATCTTATAAGGAATAGCTATACATTTTAAATTATTTTCATGTTTTTATCCTGAAATTCTATGTATAAATATTGAAGGGTGTTTAAAACTTTGGTATAATAAAGAATATGAAGAGGAAAGATATAAGAAAGATAAAGATTTAATATTATTATGTGCATCAATGAGAGTAAAAAATATAAAAGAGTATAAAGAAATAATAAATGAGATAGAAACTAGTAAGAAGTTGAAAGAAATAATGAAAGGTGTGACATATAGAATGAATAATGATAATGCAATGTGGAATAGATATATAAGTCGAGAAGAAGATGAGCAAATGATAAGAGATGGAATAATAGCAGAGGAAAAAGAGATAAGTTTTAATGAAGGTCACACTGAAGGAGTAAAAGAAGGAATAAAAAAGGGGATAAAAGAAGGACTTATCCAAAAAGAAAGAGAAATGGTTATTAATATGTTTCACAAAGGGTTATCAATAGAAGATATTAAGGAAATATCTAATTTGTCTGAGAGAGAAATAGAGAAAATAATTCATGAAAATGGAAAGTAAAAAGAAAATAAAGACATAAATTAGAAAGAACTAGTTTATGTCTTTTAATATAGTAATAATTTAATAAAAAATTGTCATTAAATATCTATATTTTCTTTTTTGAAAAAATTCCAAGGATTAATCTTGTTTTTAATCTCTTTTTTTATACCTTAGTAATTTAAAAAGATTTGATTAAAATCTGCGCGCACGCCAAAGTTAGTTTGCTCAACCCAATCGTTGCTGAACTCGCCTGTAGTACGAACGGAAAATACGTTGGCATGAGTGTTCCACGAATTGAAGTGATTAGGCGACATCTATATACAGATTAACCCTATATAAAGAATATTAAATTTTAATAGAAAAATCAAGCAAGATTTATATAAAAAAATTAAACTTTTTTCTAAGTATAATTATACTTTTGCTAACTATAATTATATTAATTCTAGTAATAAAAATGGCATCAGTCTTAGACTAATGCCTTTACCATTAACAATTAGGTAGGCATGTCAGTTAAAAAAACGAAATGCTTCCTACAAATTAAATTATAATAGATAAAGATAAATATAAATATAAATTTGTAAACAATTATATTAAAATTTGCCCCAAAATAGGCAAATGTATTTTTTTAAAATCAATTAAATTCATTGTAAAAAGCCTTACTTTATTATATAATAGTGTCGTTTGGAGGAACTTATGGAAGATAAATTAACTCGTGAAGAAGTATTACATGTTCTTGATTTAGCAAGACTTGAAGGAACTAATGAAGAAATAGAAAAATATAGAAAAGAATTAAAAAAAATGATTAATGAAATAGATAAAATTAAAGAATTAAATGATTTTGATGAAGATTTATTAATCGCACCTTGGAGCAATGAAGTTAAAACTCACCATGATGGGGAAATAAAAATAGAAAATGGTGATATTTTACAAAATGTTCCTAATAAAAAAGGTAATTTTATTGCAGTAGATGTTGAGGTGTTAAAAGATGAATAATTATTTAGACTTAAGTATTGCTGAAATTCATGAATTATTATTAAATGGTAAAATTAAACCAATAGATTTAGTTGAAGAAAGTTTTAAAAAATTAGATGATAATAAATTAAATGCTTTTATTACAATTGATTATGAAGGAGCTAGAAAAAAAGCTTTAGAACTTGAAAACATAAAAGTACCAAAAGATAATCTTTTTTTTGGAATACCAATTGCAATTAAAGATAATATAATGGTTTCTGATTTAAGATGTACTTGTGCTTCACATATTTTAGAAAATTTTATTAGTATATATGATGCTAGTGTAATCAGTTTAATAAAAAATATGAATATGATTATAATTGGTAAAACTAATATGGACGAATTTGCTATGGGTTCAACAAGTGAAACAAGTTACTTTAAAGCTCCAATCAATCCTTGGAATAAAGACAAAGTTCCAGGAGGTTCTTCAGGTGGTTCAGCCGTTGCGGTTGCTTCAGGTATTACACCATTTTCTCTTGGAAGTGATACAGGCGGTTCAATTCGTCAACCTGCATCATTTAATGGAATAGTTGGAATGAAACCAACTTATGGTAGAGTTTCTCGTTTTGGTTTAGTAGCTTTCGCTTCAAGTTTAGACCAAATAGGACCAATGACAAGAAATGTCTATGAAAATGCTTTACTTTTAAATTTAATTAGTCAAAAAGATGATAAAGATTTAACAAGTATTGAAACTAATGAAGATTTTACAAGATTAATTGGAAAAGATGTTAAAAATATGAAAATTGCAGTTCCAAAATATTTTGTATCAGATATAGTTGAAAAAGAAGTATTAGAAGTCTTTAATAATGTTTTGGATAAATTAAAATCTTATGGCTTAAAAATAGATTATGTTGATGTTAATCATATAGATAAAGCTCCAATTTTATATCAAATTATTGCTATGGGAGAAGCTAGTAGTAATTTAGCTAGATTTGATGGTATTAGATATGGTTTATCTAAGCAAGAAGCAACCTTAGAAGATTTATACAAAAAGACTAGAAGTGAAGGGTTTGGAGTTGAAGTAAAAAGACGTATTATGGTAGGTTCTTATATTTTAAGTGGAGAAAATGCTAAAATTTACTATAATAAAGCTTTACAAATTCGTGACGATTTAAAGAAAAGTTTTGAAAAAATATATAAAGAATATGATTTAATACTTGCTCCAACGAGTAGTCGTCCTGCTTATGATGTTGGACTAAATAAAGACGACCCACTTCGTTCATTTATGGATGATATTCTAGTAATGCATGCTAATATGGGAGGTTTCCCAAGTATGTCTCTTCCAATGGGAAAAATTTCTGGTTTACCAATCGGAATGCAAATAATGGGAAATATGTTAGATGAAGCTAAAATTTATCAATTAGGAGCATTTATTGAAAAAGAATTAAATTTATATTTAAAGGTAGGTGAGTAAAATGAATTATCAAAAAACAATCGGAATTGAAGTTCATGTTGAATTAAAAACAAAAGAAAAATTATTTTCACCTGCAATAAATTCTTATGGAAGTCTTGCAAATTCAAATTGTAATATTATTGATTTAGGGTATCCAGGAACTTTACCAACTTTAAATCAAGAAGCAATTGATTTAGCAATAAGAGCAGCTAGTGTTTTAAATTGTAAAATAAGTAAGAAAATGCATTTTGATAGAAAAAATTATTTTTATCCAGATAACCCCAAGAATTTTCAAATTACTCAAGAAGGAACCCCAATTGGACGTGATGGATATATTGAAATTGAAGATAATGGAACTAAGAAAAAAATTGAAATATTAGAAATGCATATTGAAGAAGATACATGTAAAAGTATTCATTCTAAAGAAAGAACTCTTTTAGATTTTAATAGAGCAGGAGTACCTTTAATTGAAATTGTTACTAAACCTTGTATTCATACAAGTCGTGAAGCAACTTTATATCTTGAGCGTTTAAGAGAATTATTGCTTTATGCTAATGTCAGTGATTGTAAAATTGAAGAAGGTTCAATGCGATGTGATGCCAATATTTCAATTAGTAAAACAGATACTTTAGGAACGAAGATTGAAGTTAAAAATATTGGTTCAATTACGAATGTTGGACTTGCTATTGATTATGAAGCCAAACGTCAAGAAGAATTACTTGAAGCAGGTAAAACTTTAAAAGAAGAAACTAGAAGATATGATGCTAAACTTGGAAAAACAATTTTAATGCGTGTTAAAGAAACAGGTAATGATTATCGTTATTTTCCAGAACCAGATATTCCATATATAACTTTAACTGAAGAAAAAATACAAGAAGTTGTAAAAAATATACCAACTTTAGCTAATATAAGACGAGAAAAATATTTAAAATCAGGAATTAGTTTAATTAATGTTAATAAATTAATAGCTAATAAAGATTTATCAGATTATTTAGAAGAATTGGATGGAGTTAATTTAAAAACGGCTTCTAATTTATTACTTGGAGATATCCAAGCATATTTAAATAAAGTTAATAAAACAATTAAAGAAACTGAATTAACAAAAGAAAAAATGGCTGAATTAGTAGAAAAATTAGATAGTAATATAATTAGTAATAAAAATTTTAAAGATATTATAGAAGATGTTATGACTTTAAATTTATCAGTTTCTGAAATTTTAGATAAAAAAGGTATAAAAAATGTTCGAGATGATAGTTTGGTTTTAGATATTATTAATAAAGTAATTATTGATAATCAAAGTGTAGTTTTAGATTATTTAAATGGTAATGAAAGAGCTTTAAAATTTTTAATGGGTCAAGTAATGAAAGAAAGTAAGGGTAGTGTTAATCCTAAAATTGCTAATGATTTATTAATTAAAACTCTTGAAACTAAAAAATAGTAAATAGGAAATTTATGAATATATATATAAAATATCTATTAGAAATTATTATAGGAATTTTAATTTATACAATTTATATTATTGTAAAACATGAACATGATAAGTTAAAAATCATTAAAAATTTTGCTTTAATAGTTACTTCTATATCATATTTTAGTATTTTATTAAATTATAATCGAAGATATATTTATGATATTTCGGCTTTTAAAGCAATCTTTTTAGCTATTTCTTTATTTTTAATGTTAGTATCATATGCTTTAATTAAAGATAATAAAAATTTATATCAGAAAAATATAAAATATTATATAGTTTTATATTTGATTATTTTAATAAGTATAACATTTTTTATAGGACGTGCTTCGATTTACTTTAAATTGAGTAATTTAAAATATATATCAATTTATAATGTTATGCCATTTAGAAGTATTAAAGCTTATATTACGCATCATGTAAGTTTAAGATTAAAACTTAAAAATTTAGGGGGAAACTTTCTTCTTTTTATGCCTTTAGCATTTTTCTTAATGATAAAAAATGATAAATATAAAAAAATTAGATATCAAATGTTAGTTATTATTCCAATTGTTATTTTAGTTGAAATAATGCAAGTATTAACTGATACTGGAACTTTAGATATTGATGATATTATTTTAAATTTAAGTGGGGTAATAGTTTTTACTTTTCTAATAACAAGGTGTAATTTTATTTCTTTAATTAAAAAAGTTTTTTATTATGATTTTTTAAAGAATAAGTATTTAAAATATACGTTATTTATTTTATCACTTATGTACCCTTTATATTTTTTAATAAATAATTTTATTATTACATTCAAATATTTTTAATTAATTTATTTACTTTTTTATAAATTATTAATTTAAAGTTTGATTATTTAATTAAAAATAGACATATGATTGATTTTTTTAGATAACCTTTTAATTAAACTTTTATTTACTGATTTTTTATCGAGTTATCTACATTATAATTAGCAGCTTATTTACAGACTAAACTAATTATAGTATAATTTTTTTAGATAAGTGAGGTTAATATGGATAATAATTTTACTGCCGAAGAATTTAAAAATTTTGTTGAAAATTTAAAAAGATTATATGGGGAATATTTCTTAATTAAAATGACTAAAGAGGAAGAAGAAAAATATATTTTAGGTTATGCTAAGATTTTAGGAAAAACTGAAGAAGAAGCTAAATCATTTGTTAGAAAAATGATTAAAGCTAAAAAACGTAGTTATGAATTTGCTAAATATAATAGTTATAAAAATGATTTAATTGAAAGATATGGAGAATTTTATTTTACTAAAATGAATTTTGAAGAGAAGAAAGTTTTAGTTACTTATTATTATAAAGCTAAAAAAGCCATTGGTTCTGAAATTACTATGGAAGAAGCTTTTAAAGAGTTATATGATATAGAATATGAAAGATGTGAAAATAGAATTTGGGATTATCAATTAAACTTAGAAAGATTAGAGAATTTGTTTGGAAAAAATCTTTAATCTTTTTTATTTTGAAGGTTTTTAAAAGTAAAAAAGTGTCTTTAATCTTGTTTTCTTAAAAAAAATTGTTTATAATTATTATGGAAAATGTATAAAAATAAAGGGAATAATACTTAGGTATTATTTTATCTTGTTTAAATTTAGGAGTGATATAATGGCATACGATGAAAGTTCAATAAAAATATTAGAGGGTTTGGAAGCAGTTAGAAAAAGACCAGGTATGTATATTGGTTCAACTGATAAAAGAGGGTTACATCATTTAATTTGGGAGATTGTTGACAATTCAATTGATGAAGTTATTAATGGTTATGGTAATCATATTATTATTACAATACATAAAGATAAAAGTATTGAGATTGAAGATTTTGGAAGAGGAATACCAGTTGGAATGCATGCAAGTGGTATTTCAACCCCAGAAGTAATTTATACTGTGTTACATGCTGGTGGAAAATTTGAGCAATCAGGTTATAAGGTATCAGGTGGGTTACATGGAGTTGGAGCTAGTGTTGTAAATGCTTTATCTTCTTGGCTTGAAGTTACTATTAAAAAAGATAAAGGGGAATATTATATTCGTTTTAAAGATGGTGGAAAAGTAGATATTCCTTTAAAGAAAATAGGAACAACTAATAGAACAGGAACCAAAGTTCGTTTTTTACCAGATAGTAATATTTTTAAATCATGTAATTTTTCATTTACAACTATATGTGAGCGTATGCAAGAATCAGCTTTTCTTTTAAAAGGTTTAACAATTGATATTTATGATTTAGAAGATAATCGTGAAGAGCATTTTTGCTATAATGATGGTATTAAAGAATTTGTATCTTTTTTAAATGAAGATAAAGAGACTATAAATGATGTTGTTTATTTTGAAGGTGATAAAGATAAAATTCATATGCAAATTGCCTTTCAATATAATGATACTTATAATGAAACGATTGAATCTTTTGTTAATAATGTAAAAACTGGGGATGGAGGAACTCATGAAGTTGGTTTTAAGACAGCTCTTACCAAAGTTTTTAATGATTATGCTAGAAATAATGGCTTTTTAAAAACTAAAGACAAGAATCTTGAAGGAAGTGATACAAGAGAAGGTCTAACAGCTATTATTAGTTTGCAAATTCCAGAAGCAATACTTCAATTTGAAGGTCAAACTAAAGGAAAATTAGGAACTCCTGCGGCTCGTCCAGCAGTTGAATCGTTAGTTACAGAAAAATTACAATTTTATTTAGAAGAAAATAAACAAGTTGCAACTTTAATTATGGATAAAATGGTTAAAAGTAAAGTTGCTCGTGAAGCGGCTAGAAAAGCTCGTGACGAAGCTCGAAATGGCAAAAGCCGTGATAAAAAAGAAAAATTATTAAGTGGAAAATTAGCTCCTGCAGGAACTAAAAACCCTAAGAAAAATGAACTTTATTTAGTTGAGGGAGATTCTGCTGGTGGTAGTGCTAAAAGTGGGCGTGATAGAACTTTTCAAGCAATTTTACCTTTACGTGGTAAAGTTTTAAATACTGAGAAAACTCGTATGGAAGAATTATTTAAAAACGAAGAAATCAGTACTATTATTCATACAATTGGAGCCGGCGTTGGTTCAGATTTTGATGCAAGTGATTCTAATTATGATAAAATAATTATCATGACCGATGCTGATGATGATGGAGCCCATATTCAAATTCTTCTTTTGACTTTTTTCTATCGTTATATGAAAGGGTTAATTGAAACTGGAAAATTGTTTATTGCTTTACCACCGTTATATAAAATTGATTTTTCTAAAAAGACTTATTATGCTTGGGATGACCAAGAAAAAGACCAAATAATGCAAAATGAAAAAGCTAAAGCTACTAACGTTCAAAGATACAAAGGACTTGGTGAAATGAATGCTACTCAATTATGGGAAACAACAATGAATCCTGATACAAGAAGTTTAATTAAAGTTACAATAACTGATGCTATACTAGCTGAAAAGCGTGTTAGTGTTTTAATGGGTGATAAAGTTGAACCTAGAAAAGAATGGATTGAAGAAAATATTGAATTTTCCCTTGAAGATAATTATGTAATATAGGTGATATAAATGAACGAATTAATAAAAAAAATATATGATACAACTTTAGAAGATATAATGGAAGATAGGTTTTCACGTTATGCTAAAGCAATTATTCAAGATAGAGCAATTCCGGATGTAAGGGATGGCTTGAAACCGGTTCAAAGAAGAATTTTATATGGTATGTATAATGATAGAAATACTTATGATAAACCTACTAGAAAAAGTGCTAAAACTGTAGGTAGTATCATGGGTAATTTCCATCCACATGGTGACTCTTCCATTTATGATGCTATGGTTCGAATGAGTCAATGGTGGAAACAAAATACTCCATATATTGAAATGCAAGGAAACAATGGTAGTATGGATGGTGATTCTGCTGCAGCTATGCGTTATACTGAAGCTCGCCTTGCTAAAATTAGTAATGAACTTTTAAAAGATATAGAAAAAAATACTGTAACTTGGGCTCCGAACTTTGATGATACTTTGATGGAACCAACCGTTTTACCTGCTAAATTTCCTAATCTTTTGGTAAATGGTTCAACAGGAATTTCAGCTGGTTATGCAACGAATATTCCACCACATAATTTAATTGAAGTAATTGATGCAACAATAAAAAGAATTGATAGTCCCAATTGTCGTGAAGAAACGATTTTAGATATTATTAAAGGACCAGATTTTCCAACAGGAGGTATCGTTGAAGGAAGAGAAGGTTTATTAGAAGCTCTTAAAACTGGTCGTGGTAAAGTTGTTATTCGTAGTAAAGTCGAATATGTAAATTCTAAAGGAAAAGAACAATTAATAGTTAGAGAAATACCATATGATGTCAACAAGGCAATGCTTGTTAAACGTATGTCTGAATTAGTTTTAGATAAAAAAATTGATGGTGTAAGTGAAATTCGTGATGAATCTGATAGACATGACCCAGTTCGTATTGTAATTGACCTTAAAAAAGGTGTTAATAAAGATGTTATATTAAATTACTTTTATAAAAACAGTGATTTACAAATAAATTATAATTATAATATGGTAGCAATTGTTAATCGTTGTCCAATGACACTTGGAGTAGTTGCTATTTTAGATGCTTATATAAAACATTTTGAAGAAGTAATTACTAAAAGAACTAATTTTGACCTTGAAACAGCAAAAAAAAGAATGCATGTTGTTGAAGGTATGATAAAAGCTATTAAAATACTTGACGAAGTTATTAGAGTAATTAGAGCTAGTAAAAATAAAGCTGATGCTATTATTAACTTACAAAAAGAATTTGATTTTACTGAAATTCAAGCAGATTATATTGTAACTTTACAATTATATCGTTTAACTAATTCGGATATTGACGATTTTATAAATGAATATAATAATTTGAAAAAAATTATTGCTGGACTTGAATTGATATTATCAGATAAAGAAAAATTAAAAGATGTTATGAAACAAGAATTAAGAAATATTAAAAAAGAGTATGGAACACCACGTAAAACACTTATTAAAGACGAGGTTTTAGATATTTCTATTGATGAAAAAGAAATGATTGCTAAAGAAGATGTTGTAGTTTTAGTAACTAAAGATGGATATATTAAAAGATGTAGTTTAAGGTCATATAATGCTAGTGATAAAAGTCCAGTTCTAAAAGATAATGACTATTCTTTAGGTATTTATGAAGCTAATACCTTAGATACCATTTTATTATTTACAAATCTTGGTAATTTCCTATTTTTACCAGTTTATACAATTCCTGATATAAAATGGTCAGCTCTTGGAAAACATGTAAGTAATTTAGTTGCTCTTCAAAGTGGTGAAGAAATAATTTCGGCAATTAAAGTTGATAATTTTGAAGCTGATTTAGATATTACTTTAGCTACTAAAGATGGTATGATAAAAAGAACTAAAATTAATGAGTTTAAATTATTACGTTATAATAAAGCAGTTAATTGTATGAAATTAAAGAATAGTGATAGATTAATTGCAGCCTTTATTTCACTTTATAATAATATATTTGTAGCAACTAATACTGGTTATGGACTTTGGTATGATATTACAGAAGTACCAATTTTAGGACTTCGAACTAGTGGAGTTAAGTCCATGAAGTTAAAAGATGAAGAAGTTGTTTCGGTTAATAATTTTAATGATGTTGATTATATTTCAGTCATTACAACTAAAAAAACTGGTAAGAGAGTAAAAATAACAGAATTTGAAAAGTCAACTCGTGCAAGACGAGGTTTAATGATTTTAAAAGAAGTTAAGAGTAACCCTTATAGAGTTTTAAAGACATTTGCACTTAATAGTAATGAACATTTAGTATTAAGAAGTGATACAATTGATACAATTAAATTAACAGAGCTTCCGATTTTAGATAGATATTCAACAGGTTCTGTAATTACTAAAAAGGACTTAATTGATGTTAATCTTTTAGTGGAACTTACTAAAAAAGATACTAATGTTAAAGTTGAAATTGAAGAACCTAAAGAAAAACCTAAAATATCATTGAAAGAAATAGATGAAAAATTATTAACAATTGATGATTTCTTATAAAAGAAATTAAAAACCTTAGAAATTTTAGATATAATGACTTAATTTCGTTGATTTTAAGTCTTTTTTTCTATATAATATTATGGTAGGTGAAGTAGGTGATTTTATGGAAATTACGTATCAAGTTTTAGAAAAATATGTTTTATCTTATGCACCTTTTGATGTTCCTAAATTAAGAAAAGCTTATGAGTATGCTAAAAATTATCATAAAGAGCAAAAAAGAGCAAGTGGAGAACCTTATATTATACATCCTTTGAATGTTGCTTATATTTTAGCAAGTATGCATGCTGATATTGATACTCTTTGTGCAGGAATGTTACATGATGTTGTTGAAGATACTGAAGGAACTTTAGAAGAAATTTCTAAAAAATTTAATAAAGATGTTCGTGATTTAGTTGATGGTGTTACTAAAATGACTAAATTAGACCTTAACAACAAAAAAGAATTATCAGCAATTAATTTAAGAAGAATAATTGTAAGTTTAGCTAAAGACCCTCGAATTATTATTATCAAATTAGTTGATAGACTTCATAATATGAGAACTCTTGAATATAAAAGTCTTGAAAAACAAAAATCTAAAGCTTTAGAAACTTTAGAAATTTATGTGCCTCTTGCATATTATATTGGAGCTAGTCGAATTAAAGATGAACTTGAAAATATTGCTTTTAAATATTTAAAACCAAGTTTATATGGAGATATTAATAAACAAAGAGAAGATTTAAAAAAAGAAACTAAACAAATTTTAGAAGATACTAAAGATAAAGTTTCTAATTTATTTAAGAAAAATGGTTTGAAAGCTACTTTTGAAATTAGATATAAAGATAATTATAGTATATATAAAAAATTACTTACTCATATTAAATTTGAAATGATTCATGATATGATATCAATTAAAGTTTTAGTTAAAAATACCAAAGAATGTTATCTTGCTTTAATGTTAATTCATGAGTTATATACTCCAATTAATAATCGTTTTAAAGATTATATTGCCAAGCCTAAAACCAATATGTATAAATCAATTCATACAACTGTTTTTGGAGAAGATAATCATTTAGTACAATTTCAAATTAGAACTTATGAAATGGAAAGAGTTGCTATTTTTGGTCTAACATCTTATTGGTTTAAGTATAAAAATAATGCTAAAGATTTAATGAAAAAAGATTTAGAAGATAATTTCCAATTTTTTAAATCTATTAAAGAATTAGATAGTACAATTTTAGATAATATTGAATTTGTTTCACGTATAAAAAAGGAATTATTTTCAAGTAATATATATGTTTATACAACAACTGGTGAAGTAATTGAACTTCCAAATGGAGCAACCGTTATTGATTTTGCTTATAAAATTCATACAGATATTGGAAATAGTATGGTTGCAGCTATTGTAAATGACGAAGCAGTAGCTTTAGATTATGTTTTACAAAATCAAGATAGAGTTAGAATTATAACTGATAATACAGCTTATGTACCAAAGGAAGAATGGTTAGATAAAGTTGTAACTACAAGTGCTAGAAATAAAATTATGGATTTTATAAAAGATAATGAATAAATTTTATTTAAAACTTGACTATTTTAAGTATTTAAGTTAAGATAGGCCTTGTTTTTTCAAAAAGATATTAGAACTTTTATTGAAAGGAGAATTATTATGAATACTAAACTTCAAGAATTAGCAGATTTAATGTTTCCAAATGTTACTAAAACCATTGAAGATTATGAAAAAATGTATCCCGAGAGAGATTTAAAAGAAGGAGCTTGTGTTACTCGTTTTGCTCCAAGTCCAACTGGTTTTGTTCATATGGGAAGTTTGCTATCAGCTTTTGAAGATTATAAAGTTGCTCATGATACAAATGGTGTTTTTTGTTTAAGAATAGAAGATACTGACCAAAAAAGAAGTGTTGAAAATGGAATTCAAGGAATTTTAAATGATTTAAAAAACTTTGATATTACTCCTGATGAGGGAATGATAAGTGAAACTGAAAGTATTGGAAATTATGGACCTTATATTCAAAGTGAAAGAATGGAAATATATCATACTTTTGCTAAATATCTTGTTTTACATGATTTAGCTTACCCTTGTTTTTGTACTGCTTCTGAATTAGATGAGACAAGAGAAATACAAGAATTAAATAAAGAAAGAATAGGTTATTATGGTTCTTTTGCTAAATGTCGTAGTTTAACAATTGATGAGGCAATTGCTAAGATTAAAGCTGGTGAAGAATTTGTAGTTCGTTTAAAATCTCCAGGAAATTTTAATTCAAAGATAGTATTACATGACGAAGTAAGAGGAGATATTGAATTTCCAGAAAATGATTTAGATATCGTTTTAATTAAATCAACAGATAAATTACCTACATATCATTTTGCTCATTTAGTTGATGACCATTTAATGCGAACAACTCATGTAATGCGTGGTGAAGAATGGATTGCATCTTTTCCAATTCATGACCAATTATTTTCAATATTTAATTTTAAAAAACCTAAATATGCACATCTTGGCTTAGTTATGAAAATTGACGAGACAGGTACTAGAAGAAAATTATCTAAAAGAAAAGATAAGGAAGCTAGTGTTGAATTTTATCATAAAGAAGGAATACCAAAAGAAGCTGTAAAACTTTATTTAATGACTATTGCTAATTCCAATTTTGAAGAGTGGTTAGACAATAACCCTAAAGGTGATTTAAATGAATTTAAATTTGATTTTAAAAAAGTAAGTGCTAGTGGAACTTTATTTGATGTTTCTAAATTATTTAATATTTCTAAAAATTATTTAAGTAAACAATCAGCAGTTGAAATTTATAATAATCTTTTAAAATGGACAGAAGAATTTGATAAAGAATTTTATGATTTATTAGTTAAGTATAAAGATTATTCAATTAATATTTTTAATATTGAAAGAGAAAATGAAAAACCTCGTAAAGATTATATAAGTTATAAAAGCATTAGAGAATTTGTATTCTATATGTATGACGAATTATTTGAAAACATAGAATATGAACAAGCCAAGATTACAGATAAAGAAGAAATAAAGAAAATTTTAGATGTTTATTATAATGAATATATGGACTTAAATGATAAAGATAATTGGTTTATCAAAGTAAAAGAAATGTGTGATAAGTTAGGTTATGCTTCAAATATTAAAGAATATAAGAAGAACCCTGAATTATTTAAAGGAAATGTAGCTGATGTAACTGGTTTAATTAGAGTAGCTTTAACAAGTAAGAATAATACACCAGATTTATATGAGATACAAAAATTACTTGATAAAACAAGAATAAAAGAAAGATTTGAAAAATATATAAATTGTTAAAAATCAAAAAAAATAAAACTTGGTATATGAAAAAAACATAAGTTAAAGAGAATTTGACTTATGTTTTTACATTATTTTTAACATTTTTTTTCAAAAAATTTTTCTCTTAAAAATTTTACAAAAATTAAAAATTAATAAAAAAAATTAACTGAGGTTTTAAGTTTGAATTAGTTTTTTAGTTCAATTTTAAATATTCAGTTAATTTTATTGAAAAATCTGTAAATTTCCTTGATTTTCAAGGAAATGTCAAGGTGTTGCATTGTTAAATAAAGTATGTTATGGTAATAACTATGGAAGCAATTTAGAGCTAGGTGCCTGCCTTCTATTTTCTTTTAATCAGGGGAACTTGGTTGATAGATTGGAGGTCAAGAGTATGGCGAAAAAAGATTTTTTGATTTTTTTTCAAAATATCATAATAATATTACTTGTTATTATC
>CANQYO010000035.1 GCA_947628095.1 uncultured Bacilli bacterium
TAACTATGTATAATAAACTTCTCATGTTTTTTATATTCGTACATAATACATCTCCACGAACATTATACTATAAAAAAGGGATTATGACAAGATAGATTAGACTAAACCAAGAGTCGAGTTATATTGAAAAAGTTATATGTTATAATTATCTCGAGGTGATAAGTATGGATAATAACAAAATAGGAAAATTTATAGCCAGTCTTCGTAAAGAAAAAAAATTAACCCAGCAAGAACTAGCAGATAAATTATTTTTAACTGATAAAGCAATCAGTAAATGGGAACGAGGTTTAAGCTTACCCGATATTACTTTATTAAATAAATTAGCTAAAATATTAGATGTTGATGTTAAAGATATTTTAAATGGTGAAAAAGGAACAACTCAAAAAATTGATATTGAAAAAGAACTAGAATCTTTAAAACTAGAATTAAATCAAAAAAATAAGAAAAAAATCTTAAAAATTACTTTTTGTTTAGTTATCTTACTTTTTATTATAATATATTTAATATTTAGAAATTTAAGTCTTGGTTATAATATAGAAAAAATAAATTATCAACATTCAAATAGATATATAAATCTTGGAGTACCTAAAACTTCATTTCTTAGTAAAAACAATGACCGAAGTTACTCTTTTAAAAATTTAAGAAATTCGAATATTTTAGAAAATGAAATAAAAAAATATTTAAAAACCTTAAATTATTCAACTTGCAATAATACAATTTATTATTATAATTCCAAAGATAACTTTTCAATAATCAACTATTCAGTTAAAAATCATTTATTATATAGTACTATATCTTATGAAATAGTTGATAAAGATTATTGTCTTACAGAAAAGAAACAAGAATATTCTAATAAATTAAATGGTCTATCAAGATATCATACTTTAAATGATAAAATTTCTATTCCAATAGATAAAACATTTACTCCAAGAATAAGTATTATCTTTTCTGATGACTATGATTCCAAAACAAAAGAATTTACGGCAGAAATGAAAGTTAATTATTTAACACCAATTCCTAATGATTTAAAACATATACAAGTTAAAGAATTAGAAAAATCAAAAGGTACATATGAAATTAAAAATGATAAATTATATTATTACCGAACAGAAATAAGATTAAAAGCTAATGATATTATTATTCCTGAAGTTTCAGTATTTAAAATTGAAAATGGTAACTTAATTTTATTAGAAAATTATTTATCTAAATATGAAGAAAACATTGTTTTAAAATAAATATAAAAAATTAAAACTAATCTCAATTGAGACTAGTTTTAGTCATTAATTATTAAAATTAATAGTTTTGGTTAGTACCACTTAAATGATTTAATCCATTTTGTACTAATCTCTTAGTAATTTCTCCACCTACTGAACCGTTAGCACGAGAAGTAGTATCTGGTCCTAAATTAACACCAAATTCACTAGCGATTTCATATTTCATTTTATCGATAGCTTGTTTAGCTCCTGGTACTCTCATTTTTAATGAATCTTTATTTGAACTTGAGTTCATTATTTCACCTCCACACTACTAGAATGTGAAAATTAAAAAAATTTATACAAAATATAGTTTGGTAATTTTTTCCTATTAAAATTTATTATTTTATAATATATCACTATATTCGTCTTCTTTAGAATCTGTTATTTCTATAATATTTAAATTCTGCATTATTTCGGAAATAAGTGCTTCATAATCAAAACTTTTTTCCATTTCAAGACAATGTTCTAAATTAGGATTTATAATTGGATGTTTTGGAACAAATACTGTACAACAATCTTCATAAGGTAAAATACTTATATCATAAGTATTTATTTTTTTACTTATATCAATTATTTCTAATTTATCAAAACAAGCAACTGGTCTTATAATTGGTAAATTAGTAACACTATTTATTACATTCATACTTGTTAAAGTTTGGCTAGCAACTTGTCCAACTGATTCACCATTAATAATAGCAAGTCCTTTAAATCTTTTAGTAAGTTTTTCCATAATACGATACATCATCCTGCGCATAATAGTAATAGAGTAATTCCCAGGAACATTTTTATAAATTTCCTCTTGAAGTTTTGTAAATGGAACAATTATTAATTTCATATTAAAACCATAGACTGCTAATTTCTTGGCAAGTTCAATTACTTTATTTCTTGCTTCAAGTGAAGTATGTGGGATTGCTTCAAAATAAACTAAATCTAATTTTATACCTCTTTTTAATGCTAAATAACCAGCTACTGGAGAATCAATTCCTCCTGATAACATCAATAAACCATGTCCAAGAACTCCAACAGGATAACCACCTAAACCTTTATATTCATTTAAATATATATATGAATATTCTTTTCTTATTTCAACATGTACTAAAATATCATAACTATGAACATTAACACTTAAATTTTCATAATTTTTTAAAATATGTGAACCAAAAATATTATTACATTCCATAGAATTATTAATAAAATTCTTATCACTACGCTTAGTTTCAACTTTAAAAGTATATTTTTTAGTTAAATCAAAAGTACTCTCTAAGACTTCACTTATTGTCTTTTTAATTGAATCTAAATTACTTTCTGTTTTATAAGCAATCATATATGAATGTATTCCAAAAATTTCACCAATTCTTTTTAATATTTCAACTTCATCTAAACTATCGTATTCAATATACATACGTGACATATCTTTAAAAATATTAACATTTAAATTTTTTAATTTTTTTAAAATATTAGAATACAATGTATCAACAAATAATTTACGATTACCTTTTTTAGTAGTAAGCTCTCCATATTTTATTAAAATTACTCTATTCATTAGTATTATTCCCCTTTCATAAATCTTAATTCTTGAATTTTATTTGAAAATACTTTTAAAAATTGTTCTATCTCTTCTTTTGTTGTTAAATAAGATAAACTTATTCTTATACTTGTAGTTGCATAATCTAAATCTTTAGTTAATTCTAAAACACTTAAAGATGCATCTTTGGAATTAGAACAAGCAGTTTTGGTTGATATGTAAATATCTTCAAGACTTAAAGCATTTACAATTACTTCTGGTTTTATAGAAGAAACACTTATGTTCAAAATATGTGGAATACAATTTTCTTTACTATTGATATGAACCCCATCAATTTTTTCCAATTCTTCTCGTAATTTTTGATTTAATTTTAGTACATGTTTATATTTTTCTTCACTATCTTCAAGAACTAATTTTAAAGCTTTAGCAAATGAAGCATAAAGTGCATGAGTAGGTGTTCCGCTTCTAAAAATTGTTTGACTTTTTCCACCATGAATAATTGGTTCAAGTAAAATATTATTCTTTTTAATTAAAGCTCCTACTCCCTTTAACCCATATATCTTATGAGCTGATAAAGAATATAAATCTATATTACTTAAATCAACAGGAATTTTTCCAACTGCTTGAGTTCCATCAACATGAAAAATAACTTTTGGATATTTTTTTAGTAATTCACCAATTTTATTTACATCTTGAATTATTCCAATTTCACTATTAACATGAGCAATACTAACTAAAATAGTATCATCTCTTAATTTATTTTTTAAATCATCAATTTTAATATGACCATCACTATCTAATTCAAGATAATCAATTTCATATCCTAGAGTTTTTAAAAATTCCATTGTACTTAAAACACTAGAATGCTCTAATTTAGTTGTAATTATATGTTTACCACGAGTTTTATATTTTAAACATGTTCCAATAATTGCTAAGTTATTAGCTTCACTAGCTCCACTTGTAAAAATTACTTCCGTTGGTAAAACATTAAGTAAATTAGCTACTTGTTTAGTACTTGCTTCCATCAAATGATAAGCTTTTCTTCCAAGTTCATGAATTGAATTAGCATTACCTGGGTATTCTAGTATTGCTTTATTAAAACTATTTATAACTTCTTTATTAGGAATAGTAGTAGCACTATAATCTAAGTAAATCATATTAAAACCTCTTTTCAAACTTTTATAATATTAACAAACTTTTTTAAATTAATCAAGATTATTTTAATTTGCTCATATTAAAACCTCATCTAAAATGAGGTTTATCTTTTATTTAACAACATTCTTTTTTAAATTTTGTTTTTATACCAGGTTCAAACTTATCTAAAATTTCAAGTACTAAATCTACAGAAGCTTCGTAATTTCCTTTGTAAAATAATATTTCTGCTCGATTTAATCCTTTAGAAACTTCTGCTGAATTAATTCGATATCGATTTGCATAAACAATTAAATTTTCAGCAAAATAAGCATTATTTATAATTGTTTTAGTTGTTTTATGAAGTTTAAAAACTAAGTCTCTAGCTGTATCAACTCTTGTATTTAATGTTTTTATAATTATTGGTTTTTTCTCCAATTCTTTAATGATTTCTAAAATTGCTTCATTGGCTTCACTTAATTCAACAAAATAATTATTGGCAACTACTGGAATTCTAACACTTTGAATTTGACGTTTGCAACTTTTTAAAAGTTCTTGAACTTCCTCTAATTGTTCTCTAGCTCTTTCTTCATCATCTTGCATACTTCCTAAACTTTTTAAAGTTAAATCTAAATTATCTTCAATTTGTTTCAATTTAATTCCAAGTTCATTAAGTAATAGGTTAATACTACCAAAAGATGAGTCTTGTTTTTTAACTTTACGAATTAAAGAACGATATTCTTTACATAAATCTTCATACTCTAAACTTACGTTCTTTAAATCTTTTAAATCACTCTCTTTTAAACCATATAATACTTTAATATCATCTAACTGCATATTTATATCATGTAAAGTTTTTTTGACTTTATTTAATCTATCATCAAATGTATTTGAAGTAAGGTCAAAATCTTTTTTATAAACTTTTTCTTTCTCAATATCTTTGAAAATAGAATCTAAAAATTCTAAAATTGTTTTTAATTCTAAAAGACTATTATCGATATTTAAAACTTTAGATTTATCAAGAATATCGTTTTCAATTTTCTCAATAGCTTCTAAATTATAATCTAGCTTCATAAATGATAAAGTAAATCCTTCTTCTAACATACTTTCTTTTTGAATTTTAAGCTCTTTTATTCGAGCAGGAATTAAATCATTCAATAAAACTAGAATATCAGGCAATTCCAAAATTACTGTACTGATATGGTCAATCATAGCTTCAAGTGATTTTACCACTAAAACTACTTCATTATATAAATTTTCATTAATAACTACTTCAAAATCTTGAAATCTTTTTTCAATATTTTCAAATTGCATTTCAATTGTATCAACTAAAATACCATACATATCACGATTATTTTCATATTCTCTCGTTACTTGACGATATTTATTTTTAAGTCGTATAACAATTCCACGATATTTATCTTCATATGAAGTTAATTCTTTTAAATCATTAATCATATGATTGATAAAATAACGGTCTTTAGCAAGTTCTAATTCTGTTAATATGTATTTTTCATAAAATTCTCTCTTATGCTTGCCATTTGCTAAAAAATCTAATTCAACAATTTTATCTTCTAGTTCTTTAAAGGAATTATCTTTTAAATTTTGATACATTTCTGTATATTTAACAACTTTTTCTTCTAATTGCTCACCTTTAGTTAGATTAGAAATTTTATCAACTTGATTTTGAAATGGCAATGATAATATCTCATTTCTTTGAATATCTAAATCATTTACTTTTTCATGCATTTTCTTTTTACGATATTTTCTCATAATTAATAAAGATATAAGAAGAATTATCAAAAGACTGACTGCAACAATAATGATTAGTATCTTGGTACTCATAGATATTCCTCCTATCATATATAATATCATAACACAAAGTCAGTATTTTTTGTAGTATTTTGTTTTTTAAATATTATTTTTTTATAAAAAAGTTGATATTTAAACTAATTATTAGTTTTATTAATATATTATTTTCTTCAAAAAAATAACCCACACTATATTGTGTAGGCATTTATGAATGATGTAGTCTTAAAATCCACATGTACACTTTCACTTTTTTGGGTTAATGTAAGAAAAATTTTACACACTATCATTTATTATATAGCTAATTGTTAGTAAATTTAAAATTATATATTCATTTTTAAACCCATTCGTCTTTAGGATATACATCTCCTAAAGTAACAGTATTTCCATCTGAACTTGCTACTTTATATGGTACTCCTGCTATACTAATAGAAGTTGCACCATCAGGAAGTGGAAAATCAAACGTAAGTGTTGAACCAGTGGTTACTTCACCAACAGATTGAACATGACAATTTGGAACAACAGCTAAAGCCCTTTGAGCAGCTATAAATCCACCTCCTCCTTTTCTATTAGTTCTATTATCAGGAATTCTTTCAAACCTTACTGATTCATTACCAGCATAACCAGGGTCATTTACAGAAGCATTTCCTTCAGAACTTACAGCATCAAAGGAAACCCAATGACCACCATCACCAGGAACTCCTTCCAAACTAACTGCAACTCCTACTCCTGCATCAGTCATTGGTTTAGCATTTTCAGCAGTAAATATAGTAGAGCTTCCTTTAGGTGGGTCAAATTCTACTACAATCATATCTCTATTTGTATTAGATACATCAATAGCAGCTTTTGTAGGTTGATAATGATTCCACGAAAAGCCAGAGGAACCATATCTAGTTCTACGATATTTACTAGATATTCCATTGACTTCAAAAACATGGTCCCAATATTCATTTATTGGAATAAAAACATCATCTACACCATATTGTTCTTTGGCAGCTGCATATACAGCCATGGCAATTCCTACTCCTGCACAACCATATGAACCCATTCTACCTCCACCCCAAACATATTCAGACCAAGGGGTAGCAGCTCCTCCCTGTCTAACACGACCATCAGCAAAAAAGTCGTATGGGGAACAACCAAAATATTTTTGAATCCAACTTAAATCTTCATCTTGTGGTAATGAAGAAGGATTATTTAAAACTACAACACCAGTTAAATCTAAATAAGAAGAAGATAATGAACCAGTTGGTACTCCACCTACTGTTGAATAATAATTTCCTCCTTCAAATGATGTTCCTTTTAATTCTCCTATCTTTCGATTTATACTTGCTGTTAATGCATCCAATGCTCTTCCTGCATTTTCTACTCCTCTTTGCCATGCTGCATGGTCTCTTCTATAATCTCCTTCTAATTGTTTATGTACTTGTTTTGGTATCCCATCCACTATCTCTGTTGTATATCTATTATATTTTGCATCACTTAAATGTGGCTCTTTTGCTACCATTCCTTTATATGCTTCATTATCCGCTTGTAATTTATCTAAATTACTTAATAGTTCTCCATATGTAAACTCTGATGTTGACCAGGTTGAAGTTATACTATCTATTATATTTCCTATTGCTTCTACACTATTATTCATTGCTGTTGTAAAACTACTTCCTAAATCATCATTCCATTCTTCGTCTACTCCTACTTGTACCTTTTGAACTCCATCTTGTATTTTTAGCATTATATTACTTACTTCACTGCATGGTTTTGTATCTATACATGAACATGCATCTTTTACTTTTACATGTAATGCTTTATAGGTCTCTCCTGTTGCACTTACTTCTTCATAGTAATTCTTTGCTACCATTTTTATCAACTCCTATTAAGTAATTTTTATTTTATATATTTACCATTCGCTCATACTTTCAGGCATCTTCAATTCATCTTTACCATGCTTAATATATACTGTTTCCTGAACTTGAAGCTCTATAATAATCATGTGCTACCATATATCATATTTTATAACCTTCGTTCATTTAGAGTTGCAATTGCTTCAGCAGCATCCTCCGCAGTAACATTCTCTTTATTACCAAATACTTCATATATAGCCGCTGCTGGTCTTCCACGATTTTTTTCTGTTGTACCATTTTTCCAATCTTCTGATATTTCAAATTTTCTATCAAATGCTATAGCAGCATCAGTTGGACTACTAGTAGTAAAAAAACCTAACGTTCCCATATTTCTACGATAGTTACTACCTTCTGAAAATCCCTCATCCCACAAAAATTCCAATTGGGTTTGTAAGTCATTTTCGTCTGTACCTCTTTCAGCAGCATATTGTTTAAGTCTACTTCGTCTTCCTCCTAGCCATTGAACCAAACCATGTGCTCCAATGCTATTAGTCTCAGCTGGGTCAAAAGTTCTATCAGTTTCCCACCACATATTTCCTAATACACCAGCTGCTTGAACAGGAGTTAATCCTTTATAAATCAAAAAGTTCCAAGCAACTGCCATATTACCAGCAGGAGTATTATCAGTTTCAAATAAAGTTTCATAAGGATTATTTTCATCTACTAAAGTAGCCACATCTAAATAAGAAGAAGATAATGAACCAGTTGGTACTCCACCTACTGTTGAATAATAATTTCCTCCTTCAAATGATGTTCCTTTTAATTCTCCTATCTTTCGATTTATACTTGCTGTTAATGCATCCAATGCTCTTCCTGCATTTTCTACTCCTCTTTGCCATGCTGCATGGTCTCTTCTATAATCTCCTTCTAATTGTTTATGTACTTGTTTTGGTATCCCATCCACTATCTCTGTTGTATATCTATTATATTTTGCATCACTTAAATGTGGCTCTTTTGCTACCATTCCTTTATATGCTTCATTATCCGCTTGTAATTTATCTAAATTACTTAATAGTTCTCCATATGTAAACTCTGATGTTGACCAGGTTGAAGTTATACTATCTATTATATTTCCTATTGCTTCTACACTATTATTCATTGCTGTTGTAAAACTACTTCCTAAATCATCATTCCATTCTTCGTCTACTCCTACTTGTACCTTTTGAACTCCATCTTGTATTTTTAGCATTATATTACTTACTTCACTGCATGGTTTTGTATCTATACATGAACATGCATCTTTTACTTTTACATGTAATGCTTTATAGGTCTCTCCTGTTGCACTTACTTCTTCATAGTAATTCTTTGCTACCATTTTTATCAACTCCTATTAAGTAATTTTTTCATTAAATATCATTTAATTTTTCTTCTATAATTTGCTTATTGGCAAGTTCTGCTGCGTCAATATCATCAAAACTTTGTCTAATTGCTGTTACATATCGAGTTAAATATGATTCACTTTTTTTATCGAGTTTATCTAAATAAGGCATATATTGCTCATCAATTTTATCTTTTTCTTTACCCGCCCAAACTTTTGCATCAAGTTTTAACATTTCAGTATTAACTGATTTTAAAATATCAGAAAGGGCTTTAATATCTTCTTCAATTACTTTCAATTGTGCTTCTGCTTCAACTCGATTTAAGTATATACCACCATTAGGCATTGATATCACCTTCACTTTCAAGATTAATATTTCCTGCATCAATTGTATTACTTTCTGAAAAAGCTGTTGCAAGAGTTGGGTCAATTTTATTTGCAGTTAAAGCTTGATTTAATAAAGTAGTAACTTCTTGGTTAGCAGTTTCTATATTAGTTGAATCATGAGTAAATATTCCTTCTTGATAACTTCCATATTTATTAATTTTTTCAGCAACATTTTCAAAATTTTTAACACCATTTAGAAAAGCTATAATATTGGCTGAAGCTCCAGCTCCAGTATAACTATTTCTTAAATCCAAAATATCTTTATTTAATTTACTTATTGCATCTACTAATTCTTTAGCTTTAGCTTTTTGAAAAGTTCCTGTATCACCTATTGCGCCAGCATCTCGTGTTCTTTTCATATTTTGAACCTCCTTAATTTATTTTAAATAATCTTTAGAAACAAATCCATGTGTTCCATCTGAAGTTACAACTTCAACCCAACCATCACTTCTATCACTATCTACAACATTAATAGTATCACCTAATTTAAAACTACCAATAACTTTTCCTGATGAAGTTGATGGTAAAGACCTAAAATTCAAATGGCTATTAGGGTCTTGGAAATTAGATACTGTCATTGTTTTTGGTTGTACATCTGCAGAACTACTTGAAACATTATTAGGGTTAACTGAAGATGTATAAGTTTCTTTTACAAATCCTTCACGGCCATCAGCAGTTCTTACTTTAATATATCCATTTGCAGTAGGTTGTGATTCAAGTCTAGTAAGTGTTCCACCTTTTTCAACATTACCAATAACTTTTCCTGAAGAATCACGAAGATTAAGATTACCTTTTTCAGTATTAACATACCAAGTTCTTGGTGTATCTGTAACAGTAGGCTGAGGTTCAGGTCTTGTTGAAGCAGCCGTACCAGTTGCTGTTGAAGTTGAACCTGTAGTTTGTGCTGTTGTATTACCTCCAACTTCCGATGAAGCAGTACTACTAACTGATGTTGAAGTAGTAGCATTTGATTGAGTTCCTTCAGTAGATTGGTTGCCCAGAGATGTTTGAGCTCCTGTTAAAGTACTTTCAGAAGTTGCATTAGTTTGAGTTGTATCAGTAATATTTTGAGTTGATGAACCACTTTGAACACCTTGAACATTAGAGTCAGTTACTGCATTTGAATTTTCAGTTACTGTTGCTTCTGTTGCGGTAGCAGTAGCTACTCCAGCTGTAGCAGTTTCAATTGGATTTACTGCATCTTGAGGTGTTGGAGTTGGATTTGGAACTTCTTTCAAATATTGAGTAGCAACATATCCTGTTTGTTTTTGTCCATTTGCATCTACATATTCAATTTGTGTTTTATCACCATTAACACCTAAAAATTTAACTTTTGTACCTTTAGGTAGTGAATCTATTTTATTACCATTTGCATCACGAACATTCAAATTATCTTTTTCAGTATTAACTGAGAATTCTCGAGATGTTGATGGAGTGCTTACAGGAGCAGCTTCTTCAGTAGACGTTTCAGTAGTACTTTGACCGAATACTTTGGTTGTTGAAACATAATCTTTAGAAACATATCCTGTTTGCTCTTGTCCAGACTCATCAAGATATTTAACTTGATACCATTTACCATCAGCACTTGTACCGAGAACAATTACTTTGCTTCCTTTTTCAAGCTTACCAATTATTTTACCGTCCTTTGAACCATCTAAACGCACGTTTAAAGAACCACTTTCTGTACTAACAACACCATCTGCATCTAACCAAAATAATTCAGTATCCGCAAATGTATCAAAAGGTGGTGGTTCAATACTATCAAAATCAACAATATAACGTTTAACTTTTGATATTAAATCATCCCAAAAATCCGATATTTGATTAAACCCATCAAATAACGGTCTAATATAACCATCAATTATTAATTCCTCTTGTATAAACCTATCAGCTTTAAATCCCAAAGCCGTACTTAAATCGCTATATACCAAAAAAGATAATACAGCTTGAGCATCAAGTGATTGATAATATTTACTTACTGACCACCCATTAGAATTAATCTCTGCCATAAAATACTCCTCCTTATTTTTTTATAACCGTATATAATTTAAAAAAGCACTAAAAAACAAAATATATAACAAAAATTTTTATATTTTATTAAATAGTGCTTTTTAGTTTAAAATTTAATCAAAACACTTACAAAGTTATTATTCTGAAAGATTTTGATTTACTATACCCATATTTGATGCTTCTGCATTTGCAATCTCATCAGCATTAGCTTTGATTACTTCTACGCAATCAGTTATATCTTGTCTAAATTGTTGATATCTATTTGATAGACTTTCATATTTTTGAACAATTTCTCTGCCACTGCCTGTTTCCATTTTAGTTTCTAATGCTCGAACTTCATTTGTTAATCTACCTAAAATATCCATCATATCATCTGCAGAGCTTGCCATTTTATCGGCTTGAGCTGTAACATTTGCAGCCGAAGTTAAATCCATTTCTGGCATTTTAACATCTCCTTTCTCTAGTTCTTATTTAAATTCCTAACTGTCCTGCACGTCTAGCTCCGGTTTCATCAGCTTGACGAATATTATTGTTAGTATTTTGTACAGTTGTTGGATAATTATCCAAACTGGCTTTCAATGCATCAAATTCCGCTTTATAAGTCATTGCATTTGTAAGTGTAGTATTAGCAGAAAAACCTTTCCAGTCGTCTTGAATTTTACTTAAAAATCCAAATATATTATTATAAGCTGCCTCATATTGACTTATAATACCTGCCATTGTTCCTGCACTTGAATTAACTTCATCATAAGACGAAATTTTTACATGTTCATTTGTTAATCCTGCCATATTTATCTCCTCCTATATTAATTATATAAATTATTAAAACTCAAAGTCAACCTATTTTACAAATATTTTTTGTAAATATAGTATTTTTTTTAAAATTTTACATTTTTACAGTTCTTTTAAGCAAAAAGTTGCATAAACTGGAACATATTTTATATTTTTCTTTTTCATAAAATTATCTTCCGTTAATCTAATAGGTCCACCTACTTTAAATTTAGCCATAAACATCGATAAAGCTTTAGCTTTACTTAAATCCATATTCACGATTTCAATAGGAATTATTTCTCCCATCTTATTTTGTAATATAAAACTTATTTCAGTCTTCCCTTCTGATTGATAATAATAAATACTATAACCTAAATTAACTAAAGTATTAGCAACATTTGTTTCAATTAAAGTTTTTCTAATATTTTTATCAGTCATAAATTTCATTTTGTTAGTATGTAACATTGTATATAAAAGTCCAACATCATTAGGATACAATTTAAAACTATCTATTTCTTTATAGCTACTAAGTGGACTTTTTACATCTTCTAATTTATAACTTCTATGTATTAAGCCATTACTTCCTAAAAACTTAATACTAGCTTCATAATCTTTACTACGACTTCCTTTTTTTATATTTCCATATTGAAATTTTTTATTATCTTTCGATAATTGATTAGCTAAACTATTTAAAACTTCATTACTTCTTTGGATATCAATTAAGTTTACTGCATCTATTGTTTCTCTTTTTATAATATCAATTATCTTTTGTTTAATACTTTCAATAACTAAATCTGATTTTCCACTTAAAAATGCTTCTACTACTTCTGGATAACCACCGGTCATTAAATAATCATTATAAGTTTCAAGTGCAATTTGATGAAAAGGCATTGGAGAAAAGTTAATAAAAGACTCTTTTATAAAACCAACTAATTGCTTTTTATCAGTATTCATTAAATATTCTTCAAAATCCATAGGATACATTGCTTTAAAATAAAGTTCTTCACCCGTAAATTTAGTTAAATTTTCTTTTCTTGAAGTAATTATTACAATATGATATAAATTTCCATCCGTTCCAAAAGCTTTTAAAGATTTAACTATATTAGCATCATTTACATTATCAAAAATGATTAAAGTATCTTCTTTGAATATTGTTTCTCCTGATAAAAAGGATAATTTGGTAATTATTTTGTCAGGACTTTTTTCTCTTCTAAAAATATCAATTAAATCTTTATTGTTATCCGTATTAAAATAAACTGTATTTTTGTAATTCTTTTCACCAAATAATGTTACAGCATAAGTTTTACCTACTTGCTTAGAACCATATAATAACAATGGTTTTTGAGGATTTTTCTTCCACTTTAGAAGCTCTACATAAATTTTTCGTTCCATATATCGTAGCCTCCCTACATTTATTATACTTTAAGTATATATCTAAACCCATAGAAAGTCAATTATATTGTTTATAATTGTCAGGATAAAAACATGAAAATAATTTAAAATGTATAGCTATTCCTTATAAGATATAGGGATAATATATATTTTTTTA